>JANQSB010000414.1 GCA_028284295.1 Myxococcota bacterium
CCCGCCACGACTACGAGATCCTGGACACCTGGGAGGCCGGCATCTCGCTCTTCGGGCCCGAGGTCAAGTCCCTGCGCGAGGGCCGGGCGAACCTCCGCGAGTCCTTCGCGGTGATCCGCCGGGGAGAGGTCTTCCTGCAGCAGCTCCACATCTCGCCCTACGAGCCGGCGGCGCGGGGCAACCCCAGCGATCCGACCCGGGACCGCAAGCTGCTGATGCATCGCGGAGAGATCGCCAAGCTCGTCGGCAAGGTGGCCGAGTCGGGCAACACCCTGGTCCCGCTCTCCATCTACTTCAAGAACGGGCGCGCCAAGGTCGAGCTGGCTCTCGCGCGCGGCAAACACCGCTACGACAAGCGCGCGGCGATCCGCAAGCGGGAGGACGACGAGACGGCGCGGCGGGCGCTGCGTGCGCCCCTCCGCTCCGGGTCGCGCATCTCCGACGAGGTCTACCGCCCGGACCGGCGCGACTACATGGCCTTCCGCGAGGCCTGGCCCGGCGTGCTCGACCCCAACTACCTGCCCTTCATGGTGCATCGCATGCCGGGGGATGCGGCGCGGGGAGACGTGCTGCTCCTGTGTCGCTGGCCTGACGAGGTCATGCCGCTTCCGGTCTACGTGGAGGAGGCAGCGATCCCCGAAGAGCTCCAGAACGAGTTCGATCCCGTCGACCCCGCCCGCTTCACGGCGGCGCTCCGTCGTGCCCTCGCGACCTGGGAGGAGGCGCTGGAGGGGTTGGTCTCGTTCCGCCCGGTCACGACGCCCGGAGAGGCCCTGCTCCGTCTGCGGGTTCGTCCCGAACGCGCCCCGACCCCCGAGCCCCGGGTGCGGGTGCTGGGGGTCACCGAGGCGATCCGTCGGGCCTGCCGGCCCCGTGGATGGGATCCCGAGAGCGAGCGCATGGACGTGCGCTTCGAGGTGCCCGAGGCGGTGGTCTATGCCGCCGACGAGTTCGGCCTGCTGACCGAGTCGCAGGTCGAGGCGATCGCGCTGCACGAGATCGGTCACGCCCTCGGCATGCGGGGCCACAGTCCCATTCCCACCGATCTGATGTACCGCGTGCTGGGCGAGCGGGTCGCCGCAGAGGGGCTCTCCGACGCCGACATCAACTCCTTCGTCTCGCTCTACCGGCTGCCGAACGGCACCCACTACGGCTACGTGGAGCCCGACGGCCCGGCGCCGCGGCTCGCGCCACTACCGCCTTCGGGCGGGCCGCAGCTGGCCTGGGCACCCCACGTCGACCCGCGACTCGGCTTCGAGGTGCGTGCGCCCGCAGGCTGGGTGCGTGCTCCGCACCCCCATGGTCTGTTCGCCGCCGACGGACCGATCTGGGATCACGCGGTGTCGCTCGAGATCTTCATCTGGCCCTACCCGACACTCGAGGCCTTCCTGGAGCGCTTCGGACCGGGGCTCTTCCGAGGCACCTGGAGGCGGTACAGTGAGCCCCGGGAGGTGGCCGGGCGCCGAGCGCTGGAGGTGGCGGTCGAGGATGCGACGGGCGAGATTGCGCTGGACTTCTTCCTGGTGGAGCTGGGGGACGGCCGCACGATGGTGATCCTGGCATCGTGCCCGGTGGAGGTGGAGGAGGCCTGGCGACCGTGGTTCGAGGCGGTGCTCGAGACCCTCGAGATCCGCTGACGGCAACGCGAGCCCGGTCGGCAAGGCAGGAGAGAGAGAGGCGAGGGCGAAGCGCGGCGAAAGGCGGGAACAGGGGGGCGCCATGAGCGAGAACGCGAGTCCGGCCGCTGCCAGCTACGAGATCCGTCCGCAGTCCATGGCGGAGATCCTGGACGCGGGCTTCCAGCTGCTGAAGAACCACTTCGGTGTTCTCGGCGTGCTGAGCCTGATCGGCCAGGCGCCGACCATCCTGATCTTCATGCTCTTCGGCTGGATGCTCGACCCCTTCGCCTTCCAGGGGGGCGAGCTTCCCGACGTCGGTGCCGCCTTCCTG
>JANQSB010000423.1 GCA_028284295.1 Myxococcota bacterium
TACCTCCTCGGTCTCGGCGCGCTCACCCTGCTCCCCTACGCGGCACCTCTGTGCCCGCGTCAGGGGTGGATCCTCGATCTCGGATCCGTCGACTTCGCCGCCAACCTGCTCGCGTTCGTGCCGCTCGGGGCGGCGCTGCGCCGCGCCCGCCCGCTTCCCGTCGCGGCGATCGGATTCGCCCTCTCCTTCGGGATCGAGTTCGCCCAGCAGTGGCTGCCCCGACAGCAGGACACCGGGGATCTGCTCGCCAACACCGCGGGCGCGCTCTTCGGATGGGCCGCGGCGCGCATCTGGGTAGAGCTCGCTCCCCGCCCGCTCGTATCTCTCCGGACCCGGGCCCACCTGCTGCGCGGAGCGGCGGCGGTCGTGCTCGTCGCCATCGCCTACAACGCGCTCTCGATCCCGGCCCACGACTTCTCGAACTGGGACCGCTTCCCCCTCGTGATCGGAAACACCGCGCGCGGCGATCGCCCCTGGATCGGCGATCTCTTCGAGCTGGCCCTCTACGACCGGGCCCTCGAGCCTCGCGAGCGAACGGCCCGGCTCGAGCCGGCCGACGCGCCCGCGCTCTGGGCCGAGGGCGGCCCCGTCCTGTGGCTGCGCTTCGACCAGGAGCCGCCCGCCGGCCGGATCGACGGCCCCTCCGGGCCGGTGCGCCTCGAGCCCAGGGTCGATCCGGCGAACTTCGTCTCGGACAGCGGGCTTCGCCTGGCACCCGGCGGAGTCGTGCTCGAGCCCTGGATCTCGGACCACGCGACCGAGCAGCTCCGGGGCGCCGGGGCACTCACCCTCGATCTGCGTCTCCGGGCCGGGGTCAGCCCGCAATTCGGCGGCGCGCGAATCGTCTCGTTCGGGAACGGCAAGGGCCCCGTCAACCTCGAGGTGGGCCAGCGCGGCGCGGGCCTCTTCGCCCGTGTCCGGACACCGGCCAACGGCACCCACGCGGCGCGTGTGGAGGTCGCGGCTCGCAAACGGGTGGTATCGACGGAGCCGCAGCAGCTCCGTTTCGTGTACGACGGTCGCCACGGCGGCCTCTGGGTCGACGGTGCCTGTGTCGACGACAGCTACATCGCCCTGCACAACTCACCCTGGCTGGTGGGGTCGCTGCTCGGCCTCTCCATCGTGGCTTCGACCGCACTCGCTGCCCTGGCGCTGGCATCCTTCGCCCGACGTCGCGCTGCCCGCGTGCTTCTCGGCGGGCTGGGAGGCGCCGCGGCCTGGCTCGCGATTCGCGCGCTCGGCGGATGGTCCGCACTGCCGGACTTCGAGACGCCGGCGCTCGTGCTCGGCGCGACGACCCTCGCGGCGACCCTGCCGATGATCGGGGCCCCAGAGACCGAATCACCCGGAGATTCCGAATGCTGAGGCTCTACGACTTCCTCGAGTCCGGAAACGGCTACAAGGTGCGCCTGCTCCTGACCCAGCTGGGCATCCCCTTCGAGCGGATCGAGCTCGACATCACCCGGGGTGAGTCCCGTACCCCCGACTTCCTGGCTCGGAATCCGAACGGGCGCATCCCGACCCTCGAGCTCGAGGACGGCAGCACCCTGGCCGAGTCGAACGCCATCCAGTGGTATCTCGCCGAGGGAAGCGAGCTCCTGCCCGCGGAACGCATGGAACGCGCCCAGGTCCTCCAGTGGATGTTCTTCGAGCAATACAGCCACGAGCCCTACATCGCGGTCGTGCGCTTCTGGGCCCACAACGGACAGCTCGAGGGGCGTGAGGCAGAAGTGGAGGAGCGGCGCCGGCGGGGCTACGAGGCTCTCTTCGTGATGGAGCAGCACCTGGGCACGCGGGACTTCTTCGTCGGCGGGCGCTACTCGATCGCCGACATCGCCTTGTACGCGTACACCCACGTGTGCGACGAGGGCGGCTTCGACCTGGCTGGCTGTCCGTCCGTGCGCAGCTGGCTCGAACGGGTCGCCTCACAGCCGGGCCACATCCCGATCACACAGGCCTGATCAGCCTGCGGCGAGGGCGTCCTCGACCTCTCGTGCGCTCTCGGCCGGGATGAGGTCGGCGTGGCGGAGCGCGAGCAGCACGTCGCGACAACGCCGGTAGAGCGACAGGCCCGGCCCCTCCTCGCGCACCGAATGGGGCGCCTCCGGGTCCCAGAAACGGCGCACCACTTCCACGATCGGCTCGATCTCCCGGGCGGTAACGCGACTCGCCCCCACGCGAACGAGGTCCTCGATCTCGCTGACGAGACGCTCGACCGCCGGGAGCGGGTTCCGGCGAGCCAGCGGACCCGGAGGTGCGAGCACGGTCGCGTGGCGCTCGGAGTCGCGAGCAGAGACCAGCTCGAGCAGGACGCGACGGGAGGTCGGGTCCGTGCGCAGGCGATCCTCCGCCCCACCGAATGCGCTGCCGAAGCCGCTGCGCGCGATCCCGGCGAGCTGGCGACGCATCTCCAGCCGCTCGCTCGACCCGCGCACCTCGTCGAGCGCGACCAGATCCGTCCGCTCGACGAGGCGGGC
>JANQSB010000446.1 GCA_028284295.1 Myxococcota bacterium
GTCGTCGAGGATCCCGGCGCGATCGCGAAGTACTGGGCGGCGGAAGGTGGACAGTTCACCTCCTACGCCTGCCAGCACCTCCACGGCGGCATCGGAATCGACGTCGACTACCCGCTCCACCGCTACTTCATCTGGGCGATGCAGCTGGAGCACGCCCTGGGCAGCGCCAGCCACCAGATCCAGGCACTGGGGGCGCGCATCGCCGAGCGAGGCATCCCGGCCCCGGTCTGAATCGCCTCGATGAGCGACCCCCGAGCCGGCTCGGGGATCAGGGCTTGTTGAAGAACGCCTCCTCCAGGGGCTGCTTGCCCGCGAAGTGCTTCCCGAGCGCGTCGGCCAGGCCGGCGTGGGTCCAGGCCTCCTCGGTCTGGTAGGCGACCTCCGTCGACGGCGCCTGCACGACGGTGACCGACTGGCCCCAGATGATGAACAGGTTGCCGGAGACGTTGGCCGAGTCGGGCGACGCCAGATAGCCCACGAGCGGTGTCACGTTGTCGGGCGAGAAGGTGTCGAAGCCCTCCTCGGGCTTCGCGAACGCCGCTTCCAGATCGCCCACGGCCACCATCCGCGTGCGGGCGCGGGGCATGATGGTGTTGGCGGTCACCCCGTAGCGGACGCAGGCCTGGGCGGCCGAGTTGGTGAGCGCGATGATGCCCGACTTCGCGGCTGCGTAGTTGGGCTGCCCGATCGGTGAGAAGAGCGCGGCCTCGGAAGCGGTGCTGATGATCCGCCCGTAGACCGGCTCGCCCTTGGCCTTCGAGGTGTTGCGCCAGTACTCGGTCGCGTGGCGGATGCCGCAGAAGTGCCCCTTGAGGTGCACCCGGATCACCGCGTCCCAGTTCTCCTCCGTCATGCCGAACACGGTCTTGTCGCGCAGGAAGCCGGCGTTGTTGACCAGGATGTGGAGGTCGCCGAAGCGCTCGAGCGCGGTCTGGATCATGGCCTTCGAATCGTCCCAGTCGGCCACGTCACCGCAGTGGGCGACCGCCTCTCCCCCGGCCGCCTGGATCTCGTCGACCACCTCCTGGGCGGCGTCCATGGTCCTTCCCTCGCCGTCGCGATTGGCGCCGATATCGCTGACGACGACGCGGGCTCCCTGGCCCGCCAGGTAGATCGCCTCGGCGCGACCGAGTCCGTTGGCGGCCCCGGTGACGACCGCAACCTTGCCTTCGAGTACCGACATCTCGCTTCTCCCGAGCCTCCTAGAGGCGTTCGATGATGGTTCCGGTGCCGACGGCGGCGCCGCAGCACATGCTGATCAGGGCGGTGCTCTGGTCGCGCCGTTCCAGCTCGTTGAGCGCCGTCACGATCAGCCGCGAGCCCGTCGCACCGACGGGGTGGCCGAGCGCGATCGCGCCGCCGTTGACGTTGACCTTCTCGGGATCGGCGCCGTGCACCTTCAACCACGAGAGCACCACGGCCGCGAAGGCCTCGTTGACCTCGAAGAGGTCGATGTCGCCGATCTTCATGCCGCTGCGGGCGAGGATCTTCTCGGTGGCGTCCACCGGCCCGTCCAGCAGGTAGTGCGGATCGCAGCCGACCAGCACGTCCCACAGGATCCGGGCGCGCGGCTTCAGGCCGAGCTCGCGGGCCTTGTCGGCGCTCATCCACAGGATGCCCGCGGCTCCGTCGGAGATCTGCGAGGAGTTTCCCGGCGTGTGGATGCCGCCTTCGACGACCGGGTTGAGCGCGCCCAGTCCCTCGAGCGTGGTGTCTCGGATGCCCTGGTCCTGGTCGACGAGCCGCGTCTCGCCGGTGGGCTGGCCGTCGTCTCCCAGCACCGGAGCCTCGACGGGCAGGATCTCGTTCTTGAAGCGCCCCTCCTCCCGCGCCTGGCGCGCGTTCTGCTGCGAGCGCAGGGCGAAGGCGTCGACGTCCCCGCGTGTGATTCCGCGATTCTTCGCGATCCGCTCGGCCGCCTGGAACTGGTCCGGCGACGAGTCCCAGGGCCAGTCCGGCGGCTGGAAGAAGCCCGGACCGTTGATCACGTTCGCACCCAGGCCGACGTGACTCATCACCTCGATGCCGCAACCGATGCCCACGTCCATGGAGCCCGCCTTGATCATCGCGGAGACCATGTTGTTGGCCTGCTGGCCCGAACCGCACTGGGTGTCGATGGTCGTCCCGCCCACCTCGAAGAGGTCGCCGCGAGACAGCCAGGCGTGGCGCACGACGTTGCCCGACTGCTCGCCGGCCTGGGTCACGCAGCCGCCGATGATCTGATCCACGACCCCGGGCTCGATGCCCGCCTTCTCCACCAGTCCGAACTGGACCTTCGCGAGGAGATGCGCGGGGTGGAAGGCACTGAGCTCCCCCTTCCCCATCTTGCCACGGGCGATCGGAGTGCGGAGGGCTTCGACGATGACGGCTTCGGGCATTCGGTCTTCTCCAGGTGGGGCGCTCAAGGAGCGCGCTGGCTTCGGTCCTTCGAGAGCGCGCCGAGCACGAGCAGCTCGGCGCAGTCTCCCATCTCATCGATCACGGTGGACTGTCCGTGCAGGCCCCCGGCCCAACCGAGCAGCAACGAGAACCACACGCGGGTCAGCGCCCGGGCGAGCAGTCGCTCCGCCTCGCTCGGGACCGCCTCGACCCGACGGGCGCCGCGCAGCGCCGCGATCACCATGTCGTGCAGACGCTCGTGGAACGCCGCCGTGCGCTTCGCGAGCTGCGGGTCGCCGGCCGCGTGCGCCTTGAGGAGCGCACGTGCCAGGTTCGGACGCCGGATCAGCCCCCGGGTCGCCATGCCGAAGAAGGCCCGCACCCGCTCGCTGGCATCGTCGCCGCGCGGGGGGCGCTGGGCGACCCGGCGCTCGAGGTCGGCGGTCTCGAGCTCGAAGGCCGCGATCAGGAGATCTTCCTTGCTGCGGAAGCGACGGTACAGGGTTCCCAACGCCACGCCGGCGTGGGACGCGACGTCGCGCAGCCGAACGGCCTCGAAGCCGCCCTCTTCGGCCAGCTCGACGGCCGTCTCCACGATGCGTCGCGCGCGTTCTTCCATCTCGGGTCCGGGGGTCCGCCGGCGGGGGCCGCCGGGGGCCCGTATTGAAACACGTTTCACTGGGGAATGAAACACGTTCTAGTTCGCTCTCGTTGAAATCCGGGGCCGATTGCCGATGCTGTGCCGATGTACGCGATTTGCCGGCGAATTCTCGAGTCCGGCGATCTCGAGACGAAGCTCGGGCCGCCGCAGCCCGAGGACTTCCAGGTGCGCCCGCGGGCGCTTCCCGAGCCTGCCCCCGAGCGCCCCGCACGGGCGCCGGGGTTGGAGCTGGTCGCGGGCGTCGAACGACTGCCCCGTCCCGGTGCCCTCGGCGATCCCCGGGCCCGGGCGCTGTGCCTGGCGCGCTTCGCCCACCACGAGCTGATGGCCGTGGAGATCTTCGCCTGGGCGATCCTCCGCTGGCCGGAGCTACCGGCCCCCCTGCTTCGCGGGCTCCTCGGCATCCTGAGCGACGAACAACGGCACTGCCGGATGTACCTGGAGCGCCTCGCGGCCCACGGCGACACGCTCGCGGACCACGCCCTCTCGGACTACTTCTGGAAGCACGTGCCGGCCATGTCCGCTTCTCCGGCCGGTGCCGCGGCGTTCTTCGCCTCCATGGGCCTGACCTACGAGCAGGGCAACCTCGACTTCGCGCCCCTCTATCGCGACGCCTTCCACCGCGCCGGCGACGAAGCCAGCGCCAGCGCCTGCGATGCCGTCCACCGCGACGAGATCGAGCACGTGCGCTTCGCCATCGAGGCCCTCCGCACCCTCGCGCGAGATGCGGGTCGGGACCCGGAAGACGAGATCGCGCTCTACGAAGACGCCGTGCCCTTTCCCCTGTCCGCGGCGCGCGCCAAGGGAAGGCACTTCGAGACCCGATCCCGCCAGCAGGCCGGTCTGTCGGAGCGCTTCATCGAGTACGTCCGGACGGCCCGCTCACCGCAGGAGCTGCGCGCCAATCCCCGGCAGCCCGGGTCCCGCCCGGGGGACG
>JANQSB010000447.1 GCA_028284295.1 Myxococcota bacterium
TCGCGCCTGGGCCTCGTCGCCGTCGCCCGGGGACAGGGTGCGCAGCTTCGCCGACCCGTCCTCGGCGTCCTCCATCAGCAGACGCCAGCTCCGATGCAGGAAGCGGGACACCCCCTGGATGTCCTTGGTGGACCAGGGCGCCGACTTCTCGAGCGGGCCGATGAACATCTCGTAGACGCGCAGGGAGTCGGCGCCGAGCTCGTCGACCACGTCGTCCGGGTTGACGACGTTCCCGCGGCTCTTCGACATCTTCTCGAGCACCGGCTCGAGCTCGAGCTCGGGATGGTCGGGGTGGAGCGCGCGACCCTCCACCCAGGTGACCTCGCTGGGCATCAGCCAGCGCGCCTTGACGGGGGTGTCGGTCCCGCGCAGGACCGCCGACTCGCCATCCACCTCGACCTGGTCGTGGCTGTAGACCGCGACCGGAACCTCTTCCTTGTCGCTCGGGTTGTCGTCGTAGTAGCGGAAGCTCTCGCCGAGGATCATTCCCTGGTTGACGAGCTTCTGAAAGGGCTCCCGGGTCTTCACGAGCCCCAGGTCGAAGAAGACCTTGTGCCAGAAGCGCGCGTAGAGGAGATGGAGCACAGCGTGCTCGGCACCGCCGACGTAGAGGTCGACGGGCATCCAGTAGTCGGACGCCGCCTGGCTCCAGGCCTCTTCCGCGTTGTGGGGGTCGACGAAGCGCAGGAAGTACCAGCAGCTTCCCGCCCACTGGGGCATCGTGTTCGGATCCCGTCGGGCGGGACCTCCGGTCTCCGGATCGGTGGTCTCGAGCCACTCGTGGGCCCGGGCGAGCGGCGGCTCGAAGTCGCCACTCGGCTTGAAGTCGTCGAGCTCGGGCAGGGTCAGCGGCAGGTCCGACAGAGGTGCGAGCGTCGTGCTGCCGTCCTCCCGGTGGATCACCGGGAAGGGCTCGCCCCAGTAGCGCTGCCGGCTGAAGAGCCAGTCCCGGAGCTTGTAGGTGATCTCCGCATCGCCGCGCCCGTTGGCGACCAGCCAGTCGATCATGGCTCGCTTCGCGTCGGCGGTCGGGAGCCCGTCCAGGAAGTCGGAGTGGACGCCCACCCCGTCGCCCACCCAGGCCTCCTGCTGGACGTCGTGTCCCCCGGGCGGGGAGACCACCGCCACGATCGGCAGCCCGAACTCGCGTGCGAAGGCGTGATCGCGCTCGTCGTGCGCGGGGACGGCCATGATGGCGCCGGTGCCGTAGCCCGAGAGCACGTAGTCGGCGATCCAGATCGGGATCCGCTCTCCGCTCACGGGGTGGATCGCCGACGCGCCCAGGGAGACGCCGGTCTTCTCCATCAGGCGAGCCCGCTCGCTGCGGTGGGCGCTGCGCGCCACGTACTCGTCCACGGCATCGCGCTGCTCCGGGCTCGTGATGCGTCCGACGAGCTCGTGGTCCGGGGCGAGCACCATGTAGGTCGCACCGAAGAGGGTGTCGGGACGCGTCGTGAAGACCTCGATCGGCGCGTCGGGATGCCCCTCCACCTCGAAGCGGATGCGCGCTCCCTCGGAACGCCCGATCCACTCGCGCTGCATCTTCTTGATGGACTCGGGCCAGTCGAGATCGTCGAGATCCTCGATCAGGCGGTCCGCGTACTCGGTGATCCGGAGCATCCACTGCAGCATCGGTCGCCGCTCGACGGGATGACCGCCGACCTCGCTCTTGCCGTCGATCACCTCTTCGTTGGCGAGCACGGTCCCGAGAGCCGGGCACCAGTTGACCGGCACCTCGGCGCGGTAGGCCAGGCCCCGCTCGTAGAGCTGGCAGAAGATCCACTGGGTCCAGCGGAAGTAGTCCGGCGCAGTCGTGTCGATCTCCCGCGACCAGTCGTACGAGAAACCGAGGGAGCGGATCTGCTGGCGGAAGCGGTCGATGTTGCGCTGGGTCGTCACCCGCGGATGGGTGCCGGTCTTGATCGCGTACTGCTCGGCGGGCAGGCCGAAGGCGTCCCAGCCCATGGGGTGGAGCACGTTGAACCCGCGCATCCGCTTGTAGCGCGCGAGGATGTCCGTGGCCGTGTAGCCCTCCGGGTGCCCGGCATGGAGTCCGTCTCCCGAGGGATACGGGAACATGTCGAGCACGTAGTACTTGGGCTTGTCGTGGTCGATCTCGACCCGGAAGGTCTCGTTCTCGAGCCAGTAGTCCTGCCAGCGGGGCTCGATCGTCTTGGGGTCGTAGGGCATGGGACGCACAGCATGGCGGCGGTGCCTCCGACCGTCAACGAGAACGCGGACTTGCGGGCGTGATCGCGGCGCCGCCCACCCGGCGCGGCGCTACCCTGCGGCCATGGCGCAGGAGGACGGCTCCGTCACCGAGGTCTTCGTCGTCTCCGACGGCACGGGCGAGACCTGCGCGGCCGCCGTGCGGGCCGCGATGCTGCAGTTCCAGGCCCCCTGGCAGCTGCGCGTCTTCGGCGGCATCCGGCACGAGGCCGAGCTGCGCCGGGTGATGACGCGGGCCGCCGACTCCCGGGCCCTGGTGGTCTTCAGCCTGGTGGAGGGGCGCATCGTCGCGGCACTCCAGCAGGAGGCCGAGCGTCTCGGCGTACAGAGCGTCGATCTGCTGGGGCCCCTGATCGCCAAGGTCGCCCAGCGCCTGCGCACCGAGCCGCGGCACCAGCCCAACCTGCTCCACGGGATCAGCGACGACTACTTCCGTCGGGTCGACGCCGTGGAGTTCGCGGTGCGGCACGACGACGGAGCCAACCTCAAGACCCTGCCGGAGGCCGAGCTCGTGCTGACCGGCGTGTCGCGCACCTCCAAGACGCCGCTCTCCATGTACCTGGCCCAGCGCGGCTATCGCACCGGAAACGTCCCGATCGTTCCGGGGGTGGAGCCGCCGCGCGTGCTGCTCGAGATGGATCCGCGCAAGATCTTCGGACTGATCATCGATCCGTCCAAGCTCAAGCCGCTCCGGCAGGCGCGAGTCCGCGCCATCGGGGCCCGGGGCTACACGGCGAGCTACACCGATCCCGAGGCCATGCGTGGCGAGATCGAACGGGCCCGTCGCATCTGTCGGCAGCGCGGCTGGAAGCTGGTCGACGTCGGCGGACGTGCCGTCGAGGAGAACGCGACACGCATCATCGATCTCTACGGCCAGGACCCGCCCGCAGGGGCTTGACGCGTCCTCTACGTGTGGCGACCTTGGCCGCATGCGTGCGTGGGACGGCTTTCGCCGCGCCGCGGCAAGCAGCCTGGCAGTCGGCATCCTCGTGACGGGTAGCGTCATCCTCGGATGTGTGAGCCCCGCGGAGGAACGACGCCGGGCCGACAGGATGGAGACCCTGCTCCGCACCGTCGCGTTCCCTCCCCAGGAGCCACTCGGAGCCTATGTCTCCGAGGTTGGCACCCGGCTGGTGGAAGCCCTGGGCCTCGAGCCGGGAGCCCTGCGCTTCTATCTGATCGGGGGCGGCCCTGCGAACGCGCACTCCATGGCGAACGGAGCCGTCTGGCTTCGCCTGGACATGCTCTTGATGCTCAACTCCGACGACGAGTTGGCGATGCTGCTGGGCCACGAGATCGGGCACGTTCAGGAGCGCCACGGCCTCGGCCGCGTGAACCGCGAGGGCTGGATCAAGGCCGTTACCTTCCTGCCGCTGCTTCCTTTCAACATCGTCAGCGGCAACGTCTACGGTGAGCACGCGGTCAAGGCTGCACTGACCGCCTTCTCGCGGGAGGAGGAGCGGGAGGCCGACGACCTGGGCTTCGAGGCGGTCCGTCGGGCGGGCTACGACCTGCGCTGCGGGGTCGAGCTCTACCGGACCCTCGATCGCGTTCGGGAGATCGCACAGATGGAGGATCCCGGGCTCGAGCTCCCTGCCGGAATCTGGTCGACGCATCCGGAACCGCGCGAGCGGTACGAGCGACTCTCGGCAGTGCTCGGGCCGGAAGAAGCCGCGGAGAGGGACGCCGCGGACCGCGCATGCGGGAGCGAGATCTTCGATCGGTTGGACGGCCTCGAGCAAGGCGCGACGCCCCCCGCGGCCGTCGTGAAGGACGACGGCACGATTCTGTTCCTGAAGCTCCAGGTCCAGGTCGCTGCCTCAGAGCAGCACGGGGCGCACTACCGCGCTGGCTGGCTGGAGCTTGCCGGTCTCACTCACGGGAGTACCTTGCGGCGCGTCGATCCCGGCGAGACGCTCGAGACCGCCGACTCGCTCGTTCGCTCCATGCAGAGCGACAGGGAGCCCATCTTCGTCGATCGAGCTCCTCTGCGAGGGCGTCGGAGTTTGCAGGTCGCGTGGCCCGGACGAGCCGACACTTTCGAGTATCGGCACTGGTTCGAGCTCGAAGGGCAGACCTTCCGGGTCTCCGCCGAGCTGCCGCGAAGGCGATGGAGCGATGCGAGGCCGAGGCTGCGCGCGCTCGCCGAACACGTGGAGCCGCTCGACATCCGCGAGGTCCCGCCGGGCCTCCTCCCCGTACGGGTGACCATCCACACCGCGGAGGAGGGCGACACCCTCGGGACCCTCGTCGAAGGGCTTCCCGAGTCCATGGCTCGTGTGCTCTCGCTCTGGAACGCCGTCGAACCCGATCGCGAGCTTCGGCCTGGGACCCGAGTCAAGCTCGTCGAGCGCTACTTTCCGGGAGTGGAGTGAGTGGTGTGTGTAACCCGCGACCTTCGTTCGCGAGTGTGGCGCCCGGGATCAGTCCAGCCAGTGCCGGTCGAGTACCGGGAGGGGCCCGGCGGGCAGTCCGGGTGCCGTGAAGCGACCGTCGCCATCGGCGTCGACGAAGATCGGGTTCGAGAAGGCGAAGGGCTCGAAGCCGGGCGCGACCTTCGCGTAGTCGCCCGTCGCGTCGCCCCGGACCTCGACGGTCACGAAGGCGTCACGGGGGAAGCGCAGGGGCAGGGTGACCGGCTCGCCCGGGGTGACCTCGGCACGGTGGGCGACACGCCCGTTCACGTAGACCCGCAGTCGCGAGACCGGCACCCAGGGTGCGGCGCGGACCTGGACCCGGAGCCGCGCGTCGGATCCCGCGTGGAGATCGCCCAGGCGTGAGACGCGGCCGTCGTCC
>JANQSB010000462.1 GCA_028284295.1 Myxococcota bacterium
GTGATCGACGACGGGTGCACCGATGCCTCGCCGGAGATCGCGCGCCGGGGCGGCGCTCGGGTGCTTCCCATGGGCCGCGTCGCCGGTGTCGGAGCCGCGCTGCGCGCCGGCTACGCCGAGGCGGTGCGCGGCGGCTTCGACGTGGCCGTGGTCATGGCCGGCAACAACAAGGACTCGCCCGAGGAGATTCCGCGGCTGCTCGATCCGATCGCCGAGGGCCGGGCGGACTTCGTCCAGGGCTCGCGCTTCCTGGAGCCGGGCGCGGACTTCGGCGAGATGCCCCTCTACCGTCGGCTGGCGACCCGGATCCACCCGTTGCTCTTCTCCCTCGTCACCGGGCGACGCGTCACCGAGTCCACCAACGGCTTCCGGGCCGTCCACCGGCGGGTCCTCGAGGACGCGCGGCTCGATCTCTCGCAGGACTGGCTCGACGAGTACGAGCTCGAGCCCTACCTGTACATCCGCACCATCCAGCTGGGCTATCGCACGGTGGAGGCCCCGGTTTCGAAGGTCTACCCTCCCAAGAGCGTCGGGCAGACGAAGATGCGTCCCTTCGTCGGGTGGTGGTCGATTCTGAGGCCGCTCTTCCTGCTGGGGCTTCGCCTCAAGCGATAGGCCGGTCGGGTCGAAAGCGATCCAGCGCCGGCCATCGGGGCCGCGCCTCGCAGGCAGCCCTGGAAGGCTCGAAAACGGAGAGGATTGGGGTCGATGGTCCGTGTCGCAGTCATCGGTGCTGGGCACTGGGGCCCGAATCTGATCGCCAACTTCCACGATCGGCGGCGCAGCGAAGTGCCCTGGGTGATCGACGTCGACGAGCACCGTCGCGACGCCGTGACGCGGCGCTTCCCCGAGATCGCCGTCTCCTACGACCCGCGCAACGCCATCGAGGACGCCACGGTGGATGCGGTGGCCATCGCCACGCCGACCGCCACCCACTACGAGCTGGCCCGCGCCGCGCTCGAGAACGGCAAGCACGTCCTGGTGGAGAAGCCGATGGCGGCCACGATCCGGGACGCCGAGGCGTTGTGCGAGCTCGCGGAGCAGACCGGGCGGATCCTGATGGTGGGGCACATCTTCGTCTACAACTCGGCCTCCCAGTACGCGAAGCGCTACCTGGCGGACGGCGAGCTCGGTCGCGTCTACTACGTCTCGATGACGCGAACCAATCTCGGCCCCATTCGCATCGACGTGAACGCGGCCTGGGACCTGGCCTCCCACGACATCGCGCTCGCGAGCTACTGGCTCGACGCCTGGCCCGAGAGCGTGTCGGCGGTCGGACACGACTGGATCAACCCCGGTCAGGAGGACGCGGTCTTCGCGACGCTTCGCTATCCGGGCCAGGTGCTGGTCCACCTGCACGCCTCCTGGCTGCATCCGCACAAGACGCGCGAGATCGCGGTGGTGGGTGAGAAGCGCATGCTCACCTTCGACGACATGAGCCTCACCGAGCCGCTCCGGATCTACGACAAGCAGGTCGCCAGCGAGCGCAGCCCCTCGACCTTCGTCGACTCGCTGGCCACCTTCCGCATGAGCGTCCGCGAGGGAGACATCCAGATCCCGCGCGTGACCGCGGGCCAGCCCCTGCGCAACGAGTGCGACCACTTCCTCGATTGCGTCGAACGCGGGGAGACACCGCTCACCGACGGCCGCGAAGGACTCGCCGTGGTGCGAGTGCTCGAGGCCATCGACCGATCGATGCGGGCCGGGGGGACCGAGGTCTCCGTCGAGGGCGCGACGCCTTGAGTCGTGCCTCGGGCGAGGCGGGTTCTCCGATTCCCCTGGTCGACCTGGCCTGGCAGCACCGCCTCATCGCCGACGAGGTGCGCGCGGGCATCGATCGCGTGGTGGCGTCGGGCGCCTTCGTCCTGGGTCCCGAGGTCGAGGCCTTCGAGAGGGCGTTCGCGAAGGCCAGCGGGGTCGCCCACGGTGTGGGGGTCGGCAACGGCACGGATGCGCTGGAGCTGTGCCTGCGGGTTCTCGGGATCGGCGCGGGCGACGAAGTGGTGGTTCCCGCCAACAGCTTCGTGGCCTCGGCGCTCGCGGTCGCCCGGGCCGGGGCACGCCCGGTGTTCGTCGATTGCGACCCGGCGACCCACCTGATCGACGTCGACGCGGCGCTGTCGCGCATCGGCCCCGCGACCCGGGCCGTCATGCCCGTGAACCTGTTCGGCCAGATCGCCCCCTACGAGACGCTCCGGGAGGGCCTCGACGAGTCCCGCGTCGCGGTCGTCGAAGATGCCGCCCAGTCCCAGGGCGCGCGTCGGAACGGGCAGGCTTCCGGCAGCTTCGGCCGGGTCGCCGGCACCAGCTTCTATCCCGGGAAGAACCTCGGCGCCTGGGGCGATGCGGGAGCCGTGACCACCGACGACGCCGAGCTCGCCGCGCACCTGCGTCGCCTTCGCCAGTACGGCAGCGAGCGCAAGTACGAGCATCCGGAGCTCGGCTTCAACTCGCGGCTCGACAGCGTGCAGGCGGTGGTGCTGCGTGCGAAGCTCGCGCGACTCGACGAGTGGAACGACCTGCGGCGCGCCGCAGCCGAGCGCTACGACGCGCTGCTCGAGGACATTCCGGACCTCGAACGCCCGGTCACCCTCGCGGGCAACGAGCACGTCTGGCACCTGTACACGGTGCGGGTGCCCGCGCGCGACCGGCTGCTGGCGGCACTGCACGATGCGGG
>JANQSB010000469.1 GCA_028284295.1 Myxococcota bacterium
CGCCGCGTGCCTCCCCTTCCTGGGCGAGCTGCCCATACCGAGCGGGAAGGACCTCGCGGTCCTCGCGTGGCTGGGCGTCGCGCAGCTCGGGCTCGCCTACCTGCTCCTCGACCGCGGACTTCGCGGCACGCCGGCCCTGGAGGTGTCCCTGTTGCTCCTCCTCGAGCCCCTGCTCGGAACCGGAATCGCCTGGCTGCTGCACGACGAGATCCCGGGCGGGCTCGCACTCGCCGGCTGCGGACTGATCCTGGCGGCGACGGCGACCCAGTCGCTCCAGGCGATCGGGGAGGCGCGCAGCGCTGAACGCCGGTCAGCCCGGAGCGACCCGCCGCGCTCGTAGCGCGCGGGAGGCACGGCTACATTCCGCGCCCGCCCGGTCCGGGCGGGGTGAACGGAGGACCCGGATTGCACTTCGGGCTCAGCGAAGAGCAGGAGCTGCTGCAGGAGACGCTGCGCGGCTTCGCGGAATCGGAGTGCCCGCCGCAACGCCTGCGCGAGATCTTCGACGCCGGTAGCGGTCACGACGACGCGCTCTGGCGCGGCCTGGCCGAGATGGGCCTCACCGGATTGACGGTTCCCGACTCCCTGGGCGGTGCGGGTCTCGAGGTCCTGGAGCTGGCGCTGGCCTGCGAGATCGCGGGCGCAGCGGCGCTCCCCGTGCCGCTGCTCGAGCACGCGCTCGCCTGCCTGGCGATCGACCGCTGCGG
The DNA here is from genome assembly GCA_028284295.1 of Myxococcota bacterium. Classification (GTDB taxonomy): domain Bacteria; phylum Myxococcota_A; class UBA9160; order UBA9160; family UBA4427; genus JAJDAN01. Next base: position 708 of record JANQSB010000469.1, read on the forward strand.
CGACGACGCGCAGCGGAAGCGCTGGCTTCCCGACCTGGCGAGCGGCGTGCGCATCGGCACCGTGGCGATCGCGGAGTCCGCAGACGACTGGCAGCCCGAGAGCTGGGCCACGCGTCTCGAGGCCGGAAGGCTCCGCGGCGCGAAGCGCTACGTGCCCCACCTCGAGCGAGCCGGACTCGCGGTCGTCGGCGTGACGGGTGGCGGGCTCGCGGTGCTCGAGCTCGATGCCGCGGGCACGCCGGGCGTCCGCTTCGAGCCGGCCGAAGGCATCGACCGCACCCGGAATCTCTGGCAGCTCGAGCTCGACGGCGCCGAGGCGGCGCCGCTCGCCGGCGAGCCCACGGCGGTCCAGCGCGTGCTCGATGCCGGGCTCGTGTGCCTCGCCGCCGACGCCTTCGGCGCCGCCACCAGGCTGATCCAGCTCTCCGTCGACTACGCGAAGGATCGCCGACAGTTCGGACTGCCGATCGCGCAGTTCCAGGCCGTGAAGCACCAGCTCGCGCGCATGGGGACCGAGGTCGAGCCGACCCGCGCGCTCTACTGGTACGCCGCCCACGCACTCGACCGCGGCCAGGACGATGCCCGGCGGCACGCCGCCATGTGCAAGGCGCACCTCACCGAGAAGGCGGTGGAGACGGCGCGCAGCGCCGTCGAGCTCCACGGGGGTCTCGGCTTCACCTGGGAGTGCGACGTCCAGATGTGGTTCAAGCGCGCGATGTTCGACCGCGCCTTCCTGGGAACCCCCGAGCTCCACCGTGAGCGCATGGCCGAGCTCGCAGGCTGGTAGCGAAGGGCGGGGAGCGAGGAGCAGACATGGACCTGCGGTACGACGAGGAGCACGAGCGCTTTCGAGGGGAGGTCCGCGAGTTCCTGAAGGGTTGGCCCCTGCAGGACGACGAAGCGGCGCTCTCCGAGACCGAGCAGATCGAGCTCTTCCGCTCCCGCGCCATCGAGCGCGGCTACGTCTACCGGGACATCCCCGCCGAGTACGGTGGGGGCGGACAGGAGCCCGACGTCCTCAAGGACCACATCGTGCGCGAGGAGTTCTCGCGCGCCGGCGCCCCGGGCAGCTCCTATCTGCAGGGCCCGGCGATGCTGGCGCCGACCCTGATCGAGTTCGGCAGCGAAGCGCAACGACGCCGCTTCGTCCCCCCTACCCTGCGCGAGGAGATCCGCTGGTGCCAGGGCTACAGCGAGCCGGGGTCGGGAAGCGACCTCGCCTCGTTGCAATGCAGCGCCGTGCTGGAAGGCGGTGAGTCCGACGGGGAGTGGGTCATCAACGGCCAGAAGATCTGGACCAGCAACGCCCAGGAGGCGGACTGGCTCTTCGGGCTCTTCCGAACCGAGCCCGACGCCACCAAGCACAAGGGGATCAGCTACCTGCTCGTCCCCCTCGACCAGCCCGGAATCGAGATCCGCCCGCTGCGCCAGATGACTGGAGGCGAGGACTTCAACGAGGTCTTCTTCGAGAACGCGCGCACCGCCGCCGACTGCATCGTCGGCCAGCGGGGCCAGGGCTGGCAGGTCTCGCGCGCGACCCTCAAGCACGAGCGCAACCTCATCGCGAACCCGAACCTGATGCGCGAGCACTTCGACGACCTGGTCGAGCTCGCCCGCCGTGTCCTCCGCAACGGTCGCCCCGCCATCGAGGACCCGGGCGTACGCCAGCGCCTGGCCGAGATCGAGTGTCACGTCCGCACCAACGAAACCTCGAACCTGCGCCAGCTCTCCGCCGCACACCGCGGCGAGGAGCTCAAGTGCATGCTGCCCATGATGATGAACAAGCTGTACTCGACTGACAGCATGCAGCGCTTGATGAAGCTCGCCTACGAGCTGCTCGGCTCCGACGGTCTGCTGGCGCCCCGCGAGGCAGACCTCGCGGGCTACGCCCGGGGCGAGGGTCCGACCGGCTGGGTCGAGCAGTGGATCTTCAGCCTGGGGCCGGCCATCGCCGGAGGCGCCACCAACATCCAGCTCAACATCATCGGCGAACGGGGCTACGGTCTCCCGAGGGACCTGCGACCGACCTCGTGACCGCCGACCTCCCCGAGGAGCCCGCCACGTCTCGACCGACCCACCATCACTCCAGCGCCCGACTCGCCGCCCGGCTCGTCGCCCGCTCGGCCGCCCGCTCGGCAGCCCAGGCCCACTGGCTCGCGATCCTCCTCGCGATCCTCGTGCTGTCGGGGTGTCGGGAGGGCGCGAGCCCCGAGCCCGCGTCCGGCGCGGGGCCCACTCCGGCCACCGCCCGGCCGGTCGAGCCGGGTTCCCAGGACGGGATGCCGTCGGCCGGCCGCGTTCGACTGCGCGTCGACAAGGGTCTCGTCACCCTGCGCGCCAACTCGGCGCCACGCCGGGTCCTGATCGAGAGCCTGGCGCGCGAGCTCGACTTCGAGCTGGTCGCGTCCGATCTCGGGAGCGAGCCGATCAGCGCGCAGGCCGACGCCGAGCCCCTGCGCGACGTGCTTCCCCGGCTGCTTCCCGACCGGGTCTACCGCGTCGAGCATCGCATCGACGCGCTGGGCCGAGGCCACGAGGTCGCCCGACTCGAGATCGCGCCCCTCGGCGCGACGGGCTTCGCGAGCGCGGCACCGGGCTCCAGCGACGAGGCCTCGGCCTCGCAGCCCGGGCCCGCAGAGCCCGAGACGCCGGCGACGGCAGCCGAGACCCCGACCGGTGTCGCGCGAACGGACGGCTCCCCTGGCGGGGAAGCGGACGAAGCGCACGACGAGGAGCACGACTGGAAGGAGCTGCTGCGACGCCTCGACGACTCCGACCCCGACGAGCGCATCGAGGCGCTCGCGGAGATCGATCCCGACGGCGAGGGGCTGCCGCTGATCACCGACCGGCTCGCCCGCGACCCCGACCCGCGCGTGCGGGTCGCCGCCGCCGAACAGCTCGACCTCGCGGACTCGCTGCAGGAGGTGGACGCGCTGCTCGAGGCGCTGAAGGATCCGCACCGGGACGTGGTCCTGGCGGCCATCGAGTCGCTGGCCATGACCGACGATCCGACGGTCGTGCCCGAGCTCCAGGCCCTGCTGGTCCACGACGATCGGGAGATCCGCCTGAACGCGACCGAGGTGATCCAGTTCCTCGACCCCAACGACTGGGACTGACCGGACGCGCGCTCAGGATCCGGACGCGGCCTTCGCCCAGCTGTCGCGCAGGGTGACCGTGCGGTTGAAGACCAGACGCTCGGGCGAGCTGTCCGGATCCACGCAGAAGTAGCCCAGGCGCTCGAACTGGAAGACCTCACCGACCTGGGCCCCGCCGAGACCGGGCTCCACCCAGCACCGCTCGCGAAGCTCGAGACTTTCCGGGTTCAGGAGCGCCGTGAAGTCCTGTCCTTCGGGCGCGTCGTCGGGATGGGGGTCGGAGAAGAGGGTGTCGTAGAGCCTTACCTCGGCGGACAGGGCGTGCGCGGCCGACACCCAGTGCAGGGTCCCCTTCACCTTCCGCCCGTCCGGTGCGTCCCCTCCCCGGGTCTCCGGGTCGTAGCGGCAGCGCAGCTCCGTCACCTCGCCCGCGGCGTCGCGCAGCACCTCGGTGCAGGTCACCAGGTAGGCACCACGCAGCCGAACCTCGCGACCCGGAGACAGGCGGAAGAACTTCTTCGGCGGATCCTCCCGGAAGTCGTCGCGCTCGATCCAGATCTCCCGCCCGAAGGGCACGCTTCGGGTACCGGAGTCGGGATCGCGCGGATTCCGGGGCAGCTCGAAGCTCTCTTCCTGCCCCTCCGGATAGTTGTCGATCACCACCCGCAGCGGGTCCAGCACGCCCATCACCCGGGGCGCGCCTTCGTTGAGGTCCTCGCGGATCTGGTGCTCGTAGCGAGCCAGCTCGACCACCTTGTCCCGCTTGGTGACGCCCGTCGACATCACGAAGCGACGGATCGACTCGGGGCGGACGCCGCGACGGCGCTGGGCGACCAGGGTGGGCATGCGCGGGTCGTCCCAGCCCGACACCAGGCCTTCCTCCACCAGCCGTCGCAGCTTCCGCTTGCTGGTGACGGTGTGGCTGACGTTCAACCGGGAGAACTCGTACTGGTGCGGCGTCGCCTCCGTCGGCACGCGCTCGACGATCCAGTCGTAGAGGGGACGGTGGTCGACGAATTCGATGGAGCAGAGCGAGTGGGTGATGCCCTCGATCGCGTCGGAGAGGCAGTGGGCGAAGTCGTACATCGGATAGATGCACCAGGCGTCGCCGGTTCGATGGTGGGGCGTCTTCTGGATCCGGTAGAGGATGGGATCGCGCATCGTCAGGACCGGCGAGGCCATGTCGATCTTCGCGCGCAGCACGCGGCTGCCGTTCTCGAACTCGCCCGCGCGCATGCGCTCGAAGAGATCCCGACTCTCGGCGGCGGGGCGATCCCGATAGGGGCTCTCCGTGCCCGGCTCCGTGAGCGAGCCCGCCCGGGCCCGGATCTCCTCCGGAGGCAGCTCGCACACGAAGGCGTGACCGGCGTCGATCAGGTGGAGGGCCCAGCGGTAGAGCTGCTCGAAGTAGTCCGACGCGAAGAAGAGACGGTCGCCCCAGTCACAGCCCAGCCAGGCGATGATGTCCTGGATGCCTTCGACGAACTCCGCATCTTCGGTGACGGGGTTCGTGTCGTCGAAGCGAAGGTGGAAGACGCCTCCGAACTCCCGGGCGATGGCGTGATTCAGACAGATCGCCATGGCGTGACCGATGTGCAGGTGCCCGTTGGGCTCGGGAGGAAAGCGTGTCACCGGATGGGGATAGCGACCGGCCTCGAGGTCGGCGCGAACGATGTCGCGAATGAAGTCGCTGGCCGGCGCGGTCTCGGCCGAGGAGCTCGACACGGGAATCCTCTCTGGTCGCTCGGGTCGGGGGCGCCGGATTCTATCCGGAAGCCCGAGCGAGCCCAAGGGGTCCGCCCCGTGCCACCGCGACGCGCGGGCCCTGGGGTAGACTGACGCGATGGCCGACGAGAGCATCCTTCTTTCCATCGACGACGGCGTCGCCCGCATCACCCTCAATCGCCCCGACGCCGCCAACGCCCTCACCGTACCCATGAGCCACGCGCTGATGCAGGCCGCCATCCGTTGCGACGAGGACGACTCGGTCCGCGCGATCGTCCTGACCGGCGCCGGCAAGCTCTTCTGCGCGGGCGGAGACCTCGCCAGCTTCGCCGAGATGGGCGAAGACATCGGTGCGGGACTCAAGGAGATCACGGTCTACCTGCATGCCGCCATCTCGCGCCTGACCCGGGGCGACGCCCCGGTGATCACGGCCGTCAACGGGACCGCTGCCGGGGCCGGAATGAGCCTCGCCGCGGCCAGCGACCTCTCGATCGCCAGCGAGGACGCGAAGTTCACCATGGCCTATACGGCGGCGGGGCTCTCGCCCGACGGCAGCTCGAGCTGGTTCCTGCCGCGCCTGATCGGCATGCGGCGCACCCAGGAGCTGATGCTCACGAATCGGCGCCTGAGCGCCGCCGAGGCACTCGACTGGGGCCTGGTCAATCGGCTCGCGCCGGCCGACGAGGTGCTGAAGCAGGCCGAGGAGCTGGCCCACCAGCTGGCCGACGGCCCGACGCGAGCCTACGGGGTGGTCAAGAAGCTGCTCGCGGGATCGTTCGAGACGGGCCTCGAGACCCAGATGGAGCACGAGGCCGTCGGCATCGCGGGGTCGGCCCGGACCCCCGACGGGCGCGAGGGCATGGCCGCCTTCCTCGAGAAGCGACCCGCGCGTTTTCGCGGAGCCTGAAGGCTCAACGTTCGAGAGTCCCGGCCCACAGCCGCCAGAAGTGCTGGATCACGAACCCCTGGGCGAGGAGCAGGAGGTTCGCGAAGACCAGGCACGCGATCGCGACGGCTCCGTCCCCGCCGAAGGCCACCACCAGCCCGCCGCAGATGGCGATCGCGCCGGCAGCGAGCCAGGAGCTCCAGCGCCCCGCCAGCGGGTCCTGGGTCTCGATCGCCGCGTCGGGATTCGTCGGGTCCGCGAAGGCGGCCAGGAACATGGAGGTCGAGATCCAGGCCGAGAAGGCGAACACCCCGGCCAGGGCCCAGAACCAGTACTGGAGCAGGTCCGGTCCCATCAGCTGGACCATCGACAGCTCGCCGGCCCCGAGCACGAAGGGCGAGATCGAGTCGCGGGTCCGGGGAATCCAGCTGTAGCGCATGACGACGCCGATGTAGAAGAGCCAGATGACGACGATGCCCTGGAAGATGGCCACGACCTGCAGGCGGAAGACCCACCCGGACGGACCCGCCTGGAAGATGGCGGGGTTCTCGCGAATGGCCGACCACAGAGCCTCGAGGGCGAGCGCCTGCACGACGCTGAGCAGGGTCAGCAGGACACTCGGAAGCAGCTCCCGGGTGCGGGAAGCGTCGCCCAAGGCGAGCCCTCTCAGCGCCGTCCGCGCTTCTGCCGGAAGCCGCGCCGCCCGCTCATCGCCTGCCCCTGCCGAAGCGACGCCGGAAGCTTCTCGAGTTGCAGGCTGTACCAGCTCATCTGGAACGGCTTCATGTTCATCTTCTTGCCGTTCTGCACGCGCTGCAGGTTGTCCTTGGTGGTCTCGTTGTTCTTCTCCACCTTGAGGCAGCGCAGCAGCTGCTCGATCGCGCCCTCGCGGTCCCCTTCCTTGTTGAGGATCCAGGCGTAGACGTTGTAGAGCATGACCTGCTTCTTGTTGTACTTGATGGCGGTATCCAGGACCTGCTTGGCCCGGTCGACGTTCTTCTTCCGGTAGTAGAGGCTGGCCAGGAAGAGCTGGCCGTCGGCCAGCCGCGGACTCGCCTTCTCGAGGTGCTCGAGGGCCCGGGCCTCCTCGCCCATCGTGAAGCAGAGCGAGCCCATCTGCGCGTGGAGCTGACCCGTCAGCAGGACCTGCCAACGACCGAGCGGAAGCATCTCCTCCAGGCTCCGCAGCGCCAGCTTGGTGTTGCCCTGCTGGATCTGTCGCTGGACCTGCTCGAAGACGGGCTCCACCCGCTTCGCCATCCGGCGGGAGAGAACGATGAAGCAGACCAGGGCGACGGTGATTCCCAGGACGATCCCGAAGGCCCAGGTCTTCCACAGACCGAGCGCGGTCCAGATGGCCCCGGCGACGGCCCCTACCCCCAGTGCGACCAGGATCGTGTACAAGTCTGTCCCTCGGGCTGACGGGCCGGGCCGGGCCGGCTTCGGGCTGGGCTTCGGGTTCGGGTTCGCTGCTTCCCGGGGCGCGGCCGCGCTCACCGCCACGGTCGGCGGCGCCGCATGATAACGAGAGAGAGGGAGCATTGCTCGCAGCCGTCACGGGGGGAACCGGCTTCATCGGCTCGCATACCGTCCGCGCGCTGGTCGCCGGCGGCCACCGTGTCCGGCTGCTGGTCCGCGATCGGGCGAAGGCCGAGCGCGTCTACTCGAGACTCGCGGCCGGGCGCGAGCTTCCCGAGCTGGTC
>JANQSB010000482.1 GCA_028284295.1 Myxococcota bacterium
GTCCACGGCCCCGGGGTCGATGTCGACCCCCTCCAGGAACTCGAGGATCGGCTTCGAGGTCGCCTCGTGGAGCGCGTAGCCGGTGACCCGGGTCCAGGCGTCATTGGCCCACTCGATGAAGCCGTCCCGGCTGCCGACCACGATGGCCCGCTCGCTGTCGCGCAGTCCGGCTGCCAGCTTGCGTAGGGTGGGCTCGGGAACCCCAGGGGTGTCGACGTGGCGCATCTTCGCCTCCCGGAAGGACTCGCTGGGAAGGGGCGTCTCGGGGGGGGTCCACGCGAGCGTAGCGGCTTCGCGTCCCGACGCACCGCCGATCGGACTCCGCTCCCCCGTCGGGTCGGCGACGGGATGCTGGATCGGCCGATCCGGTCAGACGATGACGGCTTCGAGGCTCAGCTGGACCTGGTAGATCTTGAACTCGACCGAGTCGGCCACCGCGGCGGCGGCGTATCCCAGATCGTCCGGAAGCTCGTCGAGCAGGACGATCCCCCGCACCTCCTCACCGGACTTGCCGAGGTGCCGGCGGATCCAACCCATGCGCTGCAGCAGGTCGCTGACGATGTCCTTGCCGAGGTGGCGGTCCGGGACCGAGATGACCACCCAGCCGCCGGCGTCGTCCCGGGCCAGCACGTCGATCTCGCCGACCGCGGTCGAGAAGCCTGCGCCGATGACCTCTCCATCCTCGGCGTAGACCTCGAGGCCGTCCTCGATCAACGAGGGATCCTCGACGAGCATGCTCCGCACGTCCGCGGGCCGGGCCGCCAGCGGGCTTCCCCCGCCGTCGGAGCTTCGATCGGGGCTGGCCGACTTCCGTCGCTCCGGACGCCGCTCCTTGGTCACGGGTGCGGGACGCGAGGCTCGAGCCTTGCGTGCACCGCGGGCCTTGGGGACCGACGCCGAGCCGGAATCGGAGAGGTCGCTCCCGCTGCTCTCGGGGTCCACCGACGAGGCCGGCGGCAGGGGATACTCACGCTGGGAGTCGCCGTTGGAGTTCCCTTCGCCGAGGCTGCGGCTGCCCTGGCGGGCACGGCGTCCGCACGTGGGACAGCTCGTGTCCCGGGGAGAGAGCTTCGTCTGGCACGATTGGCAGTACATCCGATTCTTCCCGCGTGCTGGGGCGGCTCGCCCGAGGGTCGCCCCCTCATCGGCCGAACGGGAGCCCAGGCTTAGCCCGGCGACACTCCGCGGCGTCTCCCCGCAAGCTCGAATCCGGACTGAAATCAGGCCCTTGCACGGTTGCAGCCCGAGCGCTTTCGGGCGCTCGAACGGGCCTCGGCTGCTACCCTGTCGCCGGCTCGCAACCGCCCGGACGGATCCGGCGCCTCTTCGCGGGCCAAAGGGGGGACTCCGTGAATCGCAAGACCGCCTCACTCGTGCTCACAATCGCCCTGGCGACAGGCCCTCTGGGCCTCGGCTGCAAGGAGGAGGGGCCCGGAGAGCGGATGGGCCGCGCTCTCGACGAAGCGGCCACCGACCTGCAGGAGGCCGTGGAGGAAGAGGTCGACGCCGCGATGGACGCCGCTCAGGAAGCGTCCGACGAGGTCAAGAAGCAGGTCGACGAAGCGACCGAGAAGGCACACGACGCCATCGACGAGGCGCAGGAACGCTCCCGGTCCTGATTCGACCCGACGGGAAGCGCTAGTCGGCCGACCCTTCTCCGCCCGGCCAGATCGACCAGCTCGGCGCGGCCTCGCCGCCGAGCTGGCGGACGGCCACCACCACGTCGTCCCTCGACAGGTCGATGAAGATCGAGTCCGTGGCCGTCCTCGACTGTCCGAGCTGGAAGGGCGTGAAGAAGATCGACACGCCGGCTCGCATGCCACGCATGCGGACGAAGTTGTAGACGAGCACGTCCCGCCCATCACGGCGTCGATACACGTCGTGGGGAGGGCCGACACTCCGGTAGATCTCGTCTCGGGTCGTCCTTCCGGGCTCGACCTCGAAGGCCGAGGTGGTCTGTCCCTGCCAGGCGCTCTGGCAGGCGGTCCCGGGAAGGGCCAGCAGCGCCAGGCCGAGCCCGGCGCAGATCCGATTGCGTCGCCTCATCGCAGGCTCCGTCCGCGGCGAGCCGTCGTCTGGATCTCGACGGCACGGTCGCCGCCCCCGTTCCAGGGACGCCAGACCACCTGGGTCGTTCCCTTCGACACGCGCTTCACGACGCCCTGCCCGTCGAACTCGAGCACGAGCACATAGGCGGGCTGGTCGTCGCACCAGACGAAGGGGAGCAGGGGTGCGACCGGAACCGGAGCACCGATGATGGGAGCCGCCGCCAGGAAGGAGGCGCAGCGCATCTCCCGACTCACGTAGCGGTAGATCCGGGCCGAAGGCACGAAGGTGCGGGCGTCGGTGGGCCGCAGCAGCCCCATGGGCTCCGTGGGCGCCGGTGGGCCCCAGCTGTCGAGCACGTCCAGCACCGTGGTCTCTCCCACCACGATGCGACCGGTGTCGAGATCGCGAACGTGGGCGTTCGTGATCCGTTTCGAGTAGATGCAGCCCGTTCCGAAGAACAGGCAGACCGCAAGGACGAAGAGCCCGACCCGGGCAGGCGCGCGCAGCCTCATCACTCGCCGCCGAAGGGCCAGAACTGCCAGGGCAGGTCCTTCGAGTTGGTGCCGTGCCGGACCTCCTCGACCACCCCGTCCCGGTCGACGACCACGATCGCCGAGTCGATCCCCGTGTTCGTCTTCTGGAAGTTCAGGAGGATGAAGCCGAGCATCCAGGTCTTCGAATCCCCGTAGGTGTACACCCAGCCCTTCTTGTCCGGCGGAATCGGGACCACGGTCGACGGCGCGGTGCCGAAGATCGCCGTCAGCTCCTCTTCCCGGGTTTCGCCGACGTTGACCCGGCCGATTCGCGTGTACGGGTTCTCGATGTTGATCCGCTGACGCTGCATCGAGCAGCCCAGCGCCGGCAAGAGCAGCGACCCGACCACGACGGCGATCGCAAGCGCACGGAAGCGTCGATTCGACACGGTACCCCCCAGTCCGTTCGGCGAAAGGCTAGCAGGCCCGCCCCGGCACGTCGGTGGAGTCGTGATGGCGCGTGGTCTACGGTCGGTGCCCCGAGGAGGAATTCGAATGCAGCTGGTCACCTTCACCCATGAGGGGCGGACCCGCACCGGGCGCCTCGAAGGCGAAGAGGTCGTCGACCTCGCCGCCGCCGGCCTGCCGGGCGACATGATCGAGCTGCTCTCGTTGGAGCCCGGTGCCGTCCCGACGGCCGACGGGCCGCGGATCGCGCTCTCCACCGTTCGGCTCGAAGCGCCTGTCCCGCGCCCCCCGAAGATCCTGGCGGTGGGCCTCAACTACGCGGACCACATCGCCGAGACCGGACTCGAGACCCCGAAGGTGCCGATCCTGTTCAACAAGCAATCGACCGCCGCCAACGGACCCTTCGACCCGGTGCACCTTCCGCGCGCGTCGAGCCGGCTCGACTACGAGGGCGAGCTGGCCTTCGTGATCGGAAGACGGTGCCGGCACGTTCCGCGCGACCGCGCCCACGAGGTGATCGCCGGCTACACGGTCCTGAACGACGTCTCCGTGCGCGACTGGCAGCGCCGAGCACCGACCATGATGATGGGAAAGTCCTGGGACACCCACTGCCCCTTCGGTCCGGCGCTGGTGACCCCCGACGAGGTCGGCGACCCCCATGCGCTCGAGCTGCGCACCTGGGTCAACGACGAGCTCCGGCAGGAGAGCAACACGAAGAACCTCATCTTCGACTGCTTCGACCTGATCGAGCACGTCTCCACGGCCTTCACCCTGGAGCCGGGTGACGTCGTCTCGACCGGAACCTGCAGCGGAGTCGCGATCGGCTTCAAGCCGCCGAAGTGGCTCGTGGCCGGCGACCGGGTGCGCATCGAGATCGAGAAGCTGGGAGCGATCGAGAACGAGATCGTCGACGAGCCGGCCGACACGGCCCGGATCTAGGGCAGGCCTGCACGACGCGCAGCCTCGAGCGAACGCGAAGCGCTCGTCCGCCTAGACGGCCTCGGCTGGCGAAGGGGCCGGGTCTCCCTCCCATTCCGAGGGCGCGATGGTCTTCATGCTCAGGGCGTGAATGAGGCCGCCCATCTCGTCGGCGAGCGCCGCGTAGACGACGCGCTGGGCCGCGACGGAGGACAGGCCTTCGAAGCGCGCCGACACGATGGTCGCGCGGAAGTGGCCGCCTCCCTCGCGTGCGCCCGGGTGCCCGGCGTGCAGGTGGCTCTCGTCGACGACGTCGACGTGGACGGCGTCGAGCGCCGTCCGGAGCTTGTCCTCGATGTGCTGGCGTCGATCCACGGGCCCGGTCCTTCCCTCTCTTCTCCGCCCTGGTCCTTCAGTCCTTGGGCAGGCCGAGGATCCGCTCGGCGATGATGTTCTTCTGGATGTTCGGCGTCCCGCCGCCGATCACCACCTCCGGCCAGTTGAGGGCGAAGCGCTGCCAGTGGCCGTTCTCGGCAGCGGGCTCCGCCCCCTGCCACAAGGGCCCGGCGCTGCCCTGGATCTCGAGCGCGATCTCGCCCAGCTCGATCTCGAGCAGGGCGCGGTGGAGCTTGTTGATCGAGGTCTCGCTGGACAGCTTCTCGCCCTTCAGCTGCTTGGTGAGGAAGCGCATCCCGTTGAGCCGCATCGACTCGACCCGGGTCTCCGCCTGGACGATGCGGCGCCGGATTCCGGGCTCCTCGGCCGCCGGACGGCCGTTCTTCATCGTGTTGCGTGCCAGCTCCTTCAAGCGCTCGAGGTTCCGCATCAGACCGTGGAACTCGGCGATCCCCGATCGTTCGTGGGCCAGCGCGGAGATCGTGACCTGCCAGCCCTGCCCTTCCTCGCCCAGGCGGTTCTCGACCGGCACACGAACATCGTCGAAGAAGACCTCGGCGAACATCTCGCCGCCGGCCATGTTCCGGATCGGTCGCACTTCCAGACCGGGACTGTCCATCTCCACCAGCAGACAGGTGATGCCGTCGTGTTTGACCTCGACCTCGGTGTCCGTGCGAACCAGCAGGATCATCCACTTCGACCACATCGCGATGGAGGTCCAGATCTTCTGGCCGTTGACCACGTACTCGTCGCCGTCGCGAACGCCCTTGCACTGCAGCGAAGCGAGATCGCTGCCCGAGCTCGGCTCCGAGTAACCGGTGCACCACTGGTACTTGCCGTCGAGGATGTCCGGGATGAAGCGCTGCTTCTGCTCTTCGCTCCCGTACTCGATGAGCGAAGGCCCCACCCAGGCCAGGCCCATGAAGCAGCTGCCCAGGGGAGGCGCCTTGCGCTGGGCCATCTCGTCCTTGAGGATGACCTGCTCCATCAGGCTGCCGCCGCCGCCGCCGACCTCCCGGGGCCAGGAGAAGCCGACCCAGCGCTTCTCGCGAACCTTGCGGTTCCACTCCGCGCCGAAGTCCGGTCCCCGCTGGTCGGCGGGAGGCAGGTTCTCGTCCAGGAAGCTGCGCACCTCGTCGCGAAAGGCCTCTTCCTCGGGAGTGAGCTTGAAGTCCATCAGAGACCTCCGAGTGCCGCGAGGCGATCGTAGTGGTAGTCGGCGTCGCCGAAAGCGGGCCGGACCCACTTCGAGCGCTTGAGGAAGAGCTGGATGTCGTACTCGTCGGTGAAGCCGACGCCGCCGTGGAGCTGGACGCCGTCGATGCCGACGCGCGCGAACGCCTCGGCGGCGTACGCCTTCGCCCGGGAGGCGGCGCGCGAGGCATCCTCCGCCCCCTGATCGATGCACCAGGCCGCGTAGTAGACCAGGGACTTGAAGGACTCGATGTCCACGTACATCTCGGCCAGTGGATGCTTGACGCCCTGGAAGCGACCGATCTTCGAATCGAACTGCTCCCGGTCGCGGGCGAAGTCGGTCGTGATCTGCAGCGCGGCCTCGGCAGATCCGACGGCCTCGGCGGCGACCCCGGTCGCGCCCAGGTCGACGAGCGACCCGATGACACCCGCCGCCGAACCGGCCGCGCCGAGCAGCGAGTCCGCCGGCACGCGCACCCCCTCCAGCCGCAGCCCCCCGAGCCGCTTGGTGCGGTCCATGACGGGCCAGTCGTCGACCGAGAGCCCGCTCGCCCCCTTCTCGAGAACCGCCAGGGAGAGCGCATCGGGCGCGGCACCCGTTCGGAAGGCGACGACGAAGAGGTCGGCGTTGGCGGCGTCGCACACGACGCGCTTTCGCCCGTCGAGGATCCAGTCGTCGCCATCGGCCTTGCCGACGAGCGCCAGGTCGCGGGGGTCGAAGCTGTCGCCTTCCTCGAGCAGGGCCAGGGTCCCGACCTTGGAGCCATCGGCGAGCCCGGGCAAGAAGCGCGCCTGCTGCTCGGGACTGCCCGCGAGTTCGATGGCCCGCGCCGAGACCACCGTGGAGAGCAGCGGAGAAGGGAAGAGGCTGCGCCCGGTCTCCTCGAGCAGGACGACCAGGGTCACGAAGTCGAGCCCCACGCCCCCGTGCGTCTCGGCGATGGAGAGTCCCAGCCATCCGAGCTCGCCCATGCGATTCCACAGGTTGCGATCGAAGCCCTCGGGTGTCTCGACCTGCTTCCGGACGACCTCGAGGGGGGCGTTCTGATCCAGGAACTTGCGCACCTCCGCGCGCAGCAGCTCCTGCTCTTCCGTGAATCCGAAGTTCATCGAGGAGGGGCCTCTCCATCTCGGAGGCCGGCCCAGGACGGACCCGCCAGCGACCGGACACCATAGCCCGCCCGCCCGGGGAGCCCCCGATCCGCCCTCACCGCGCAGCAAGGCGAAAGAGCGCCCGCGGCCCAGCAAGCCAGAGCACGGCCTTCTCCGGGCTGTCACTTGCGAAGAGCGCCCGCGGCTCAGCAAGTCAGGGCCCGGTCTTCTCCGGGCCCTGACTTGCAAAAAAAAAGAGCGGGTCGGAACTTCCGACCCGCTCTTCGATTCCCAACCGGGACCGAACAACCCCCCCGGCTATGCGGTCTCGACGGGAATGGAACGGATTTCGGGCTTCACCTCAGCGGGCTTGGGCACCGTGACCGTCAGGACGCCGTGCTTGTGGGTCGCCTTGACGTCGGTCTCCACGATCTCGCCGGGGAAGCGGATTCGCCGCTCGAAGCGCCCCCTCTCGGAGAGCTTCTGGACGCCGCCTTCGGCGTCCTCGGACTCGTCCTCGTAGTGGCGCTGCCCACGGATCGTGAGCACGCCGTCCTCGACGCTCACCTCCACGTCCCCGGGGTCGACGCCCGGGATGTCTGCCGTCACCCGGTAGGCGTCCTCGAGCTCGACGGCGTCGAACGACGGTGAGAATGCGGGCGTTGCGGGCCCTGTCGGTGCGAACGCCACCGGGGCCAGGCCGAAGCCGCTCCAGAGGTCGTCCACCAACCGATCGAAGTCGCGCCGGACGACGCGACGAGCGGGGCCGGGATGTCGAACCAGGTTGCCAAGTGCCATCTCGTCTTCTCCTTCGCAGTCGCGGCCGACGCGAGAGAGATCCTGCCTGCGACTTGCTTGGTCACCGCCCGGGCAGGCTCGGTTTCCTGCCCCGGCGGCTCTCTCGCGACGCGCGGAACGATGAGCACCGGTCTGCCGCCGTCAACCACCCGGGCCCCATTCCAGGCCGGCCGACCGTGGACAGATCCCTGACGGGAGGAGCAGTCCCCGCAGGCGGGGCTTCAGATCGACCGCCCGGAAGAAGTCCGGGCTAGCCCGGACTTCTCACCGGGCTAGAGGCGGACGACCGCCAGGATGCCGAGCAGGCTGCCGATCGTCGCCACCGCGTAGAGGACCGGCGCCACGACGACGTCGCGGTCGGCGCCGCGGAAGTCGATCGACAGGTGGCGCATGTGGTGGGCGCCCTTCCACAGCGGCAGCACGATCAGAGCCGCCAGCACCAGCCGACCCACGATGTTGGAGGCCAGGGCGTGCGCGCGGTCGAAGGACAGCGCCGCCGCGTCCACGAGCCCCAGGGGCGCCGCCAGACCGACCACCAGGATCCAACCCGTCAGCAGCATGGTTCCGATGAGGAGGCCCTGGCCGAAGAGCAGCCAGATGACGGGCTCGATGCGGAGCAGGAAGTGCTTCATCAGAAGATCCACCCGCCGAGGATGGCGGCGAAGAGCAGGGTCACGCCCAGCCAGGCAGCGTAGAGGCCCGCCAGGATGACGGGCTGCGGCGGTGGCTTGGCGGGGCCGATCCGCGGCGGCTGCGCCTTCGGGAAGAAGCCGAAGAAGCGAACGCCCACGAACAGCACGGAGACCAGACCGATCACGTGGAAGAGGATGTAGAGCGGATTCGAGAGGCTCGCGATGGTCGCGTCCCACACCTCGGGTCCCGCACCGAGCGCCCAGACGACTCGCAGCGCCACCAGGCCCAGCAGGAGATAGACGATGCCGGTGGCGTCGAAGGCCAGGTAGGTCCGGATCCGCGGATGGGACCACCAGCTGGCGGGCATCTGCGGAGGTGCCGTCCGCGTCTTGCCCGGCTTGCTGGGCGCCATCGCGTCGGGGTGTGCGGGGCCCGCCATCACTTGCCTCCCTGTTCGCCGCGTCGGCCGGCACTCGCGCGAGGCAGCACCAGGCTGGTCGCCCAGTCGATGACGGCACCGAACTTCGCCTGATTCACCGCGGCCGCCGGGTCGACGTTCTTCGGACACACCTCACTGCACTCGTTCGCGAAGGAGCAGGAGAAGACGGTCCCTTCGTCGCGGAAGATCTCGTTGCGTTCGTCCTGGCCCTGATCCCGCGAGTCGAGGTTGTAGCGGTGGCCCAGGGCGATCGCGGCCGGGCCCAGGAACTCGGCCTCGTTGGCCACCACCGGGCAGGCCGCGTAGCAGAGCATGCAGTTGATGCACATGCTGAACTGCTTGAACTCCGCCAGCTCCGCGGGACTCTGCACGAAGGTGCCCTTGTCGTTCATCGGGGGCTTCGAATCGGCAGCGCCGGCGTCCTCCTTGGCGCGGATCACCCAGGGCTTCACGCGCTGGAACTTCTCCATGAAGCCCTCGAGCTCGGTCACGAGATCGCGGACGATGGGGAAGTTGGCCAGGGGCTCCACGGTGACCCGGTCGCCGTAGTCGGAGAGCGCGGTCTTGCAGGTCAGCTTCGGCTCCCCGTCCACCATCATCCCGCAGCTGCCGCAGACCGCCATGCGGCAGGACCACCGGTGCGAGATGGACGGGTCGACCTCGTCCTTGATGAAGTTGATGGCGTCGAGGACCTTCCAGTCGGCCTCCACGGGAATCTCGTATTCCTGGGTCTTCGGCACCTCGTCCTTGTCCGGGTCGAAGCGCGTGATCACGAAGGTCTTCGTCGGTTCGCCCATCAGTACTTCCGCTCCACCGGCTCCCAGGTTCCGAGGGTGACTTCCTTCTTGTCCAGTCGAGGACCGGAAGGGTCGTGGTAGCAAAGGGTGTGATAGAGGTAGTTCTGGTCGTCCCGGTGCTCGAAGTCGCGGCAGGTGTGGGCTCCCCGCGACTCCTTCCGGTGGTGTGCCGAGACGGCCACGGACTCGGCCACGTCGAGCATGTTGTGCAGCTCCAGGGCCGCGATCACCTCGGTGTTGAAGACCTTCGAGTCGTCCTCGAGCCGCAGATCACTGACCCGGCCCTTCAGCTGCACCAGGGTGTTCACCGCCGCGCCCATGGTGTCCTGGTGGCGGAAGACGCCACAGCCTTCCTCCATCGCCGCGTTCATCTCGTGGCGGATCGCCGCGATCTTCTCGCCGCCCTTCTTGCGACCGCGCAGGGCGTCGATACGAGCGCTCTCCTCCTCGGCCTGGGCCCGCAGCGCGTCGTCGCTTCCCGCCGGCGCGCCCCTGGCGTACTCGAGCGCCTTCTCCCCGGCCTTGGTACCGAAGACCAGGCACTCGGTGAGCGAGTTCGAGCCCAGCCGATTGGCCCCGTTGAGCGAGACGCAGGCCACCTCGCCCGCCGCGTACAGACCCGGCAGCGTCGTGGCCGCGTCGATGTCCGTGTCCACGCCGCCCATCATGTAGTGGACCACCGGCCGCACCGGAATGGGCTCGCTCACCGGATCCACTCCCACGTAGATCTTGCATAGCTCCCGCACCATCGGGAGCCGCGCCATGATCTTCTCCTCGCCGAGGTGCGTGAGGTCGAGGTGGGCATGCTCGCCGTAGCTGCCGGAGACGCCGCGGCCGGCCTCGATCTCGCGGATGATGGCCCGCGAGATCATGTCGCGCGGACCCAGCTCGGCCTTCTGTCCGACCCCGTAGTCGTACTCGACGAGGAAGCGCTCGCCCTGCGAGTTCTTGAGGTGGCCGCCTTCTCCGCGCGTCGCCTCGGTGATCAGGATCCCCGTCCCGGGCAGCCCGGTGGGGTGGTACTGCACGAACTCCATGTCCTTCAGCGGGACGCCGGCCCGGTAGGCGAGCGCCATCCCGTCGCCGGTCTTGATCATCCCGTTGGTCGTGAACGGGAAGCACTTCCCGGCGCCCCCGGTCGCCAGGATCACGGCGCGGCCCAGGATCGCGCTCATCTCGCCCGTGCGGATGTCCAGCGCCGCGACTCCGCGGCAGCTTCCGTCCTCGACCAGGAGCTTCGAGACGAAGTACTCGTCGTAGCGGACGATGTTCTCGAAGCGCATGGAGTGCTGGAACAGGGTGTGGAGCATGTGGAAGCCGACCTTGTCGGCGGCGTACCAGGTGCGCTTCACGGTCATGCCGCCGAAGGCGCGGGTGGCGACGCTGCCATCCTCGTTCCGACTCCAGGGGCAGCCCCAGTTCTCGAGCAGGGCCAGCTCCTTGGGCGCCTGCTCGACGAAGTACTGGATGACGTCCTGATCTCCCAGGAAGTCCGAGCCCTTGACCGTGTCCTGGCCGTGCATCTCGAGGTTGTCGTCCTCGCGCGCGACGCCCGCCGCGCCGCCCTCGGCGGACACGGTGTGGCTGCGCATCGGGTAGACCTTCGAGACGAGCGCGATCGAGGCGCTGGGGTCGGCCTCGGCGGCCGCGATCGCAGCCCGCAGACCCGCCGCGCCACCGCCTACGATGATGATGTCATGCCGCGAGACCTCGACCACGGGCCGTCGCCCTCCCTGGCTTCGCTGCCGTTGTAACGGATCCGGGGTGGGTCCGAAAGCGGAGCGTGGAATCAATCATAGGCCCCCCCAGGAGCCACCGCGCGGCTTTCTGCAGCCCGATCTGCGGCGCCGTCGGCGCCCGATCCGGCATCCTCCGGGACCGAGGATCGGGATCCCGGGCGCGGACCGGGACGGAGAGCCATGCGCGGATCGAAGCGGCAGCGACACGACGAGGGCGACGCGCTCTGGCTGGTCGACGGCTACAACGTGCTGCGTGTGACCCTGCACGCGGAGACGGTCTCCAACGGGGACGCAGAGCCGGAAGCAGAGGTCCGCTGGTGGAGCGCATCGCAGCGGCAGCTCCTGGCCGAGCTGAGTGCCCCACTCGCTGCCCTCGGCGGGGAGATCTGCCTCGTCTTCGACGGGGCCCATCTCCGCGAGCCGCAAGAGGGCGAAGCGGCGCTGCCCGGCAGCTACCCCGTCCGGCTTCTCTTCGTGCCCTCCGCCGACGAGTGGATCGTCCGGCGCGTCCGCGACCACGCGGACGAGCGCGTGCTTCGGATCGTGACGGCCGACCGACGGCTGGCGGACCGCGCACGCGCGCGCGGCGCCGAGATCGTATCGACTGGCGACTTCGTGCGGCTCTGCCGGGCCGCGGCAGGCGCTTCAGCTCGCGGCGTGGACTAGCGGCCGGCCCAGCAGGCCCGCGACCAGGTTCTCCACCGCGAGGGTCGCCATCCGCTGGCGGGTACGGATGCTGGCGCTCCCCACGTGCGGCGCGAGCACGAGCTTCGGTGCGTTCAGGAGCGGGCTCTGCGGGCCCAGAGGCTCTTCTGCGAAGACGTCGAGCGCGGCGCCGGCCAGACGACCTTCGCTCAGTGCAGCCGCCAGCGCAGGCTCGTCGACGATTCCGCCCCGGGCCGTGTTCACGAGGATCGCCCCGGGCTTCATCGAGGCGATCCGGCGCGCGTCGAGCAGGTCGCGGGTGTCGGGGGTCAGGGCGACGTGGACGCTCACGAAGTCGGCTTGCGCCAGCAGCTCTTCCAGGGGCACCGCATCGACACCGGGTACGGCGCGGCCGGACCGCGTCCAGCCCAGCACCCGCATCCCGAAGCCACTCGCGCGGCGAGCGACGGCCTGGCCGATCGCTCCCAGGCCGATCAGTCCCAGGGTCGCGCCGTGCAGGTCCGTGCCGAGCATCATGTCCGGCGCCCAGCGACGGGACTTCGTCCAGCGACCCGCTCGCACGAAGCAGTCCGCCTCGACGACCCGACGGGCCGTCGCCAGCAGGAGCGCCCAGGTCAGATCGGCAGTCGTCTCCGTGAGCACGCCCGGCGTGTGCCCCACCGCGATGCCCCGGGCCTCGGCAGCGGGAAGATCGATGTGATCTACCCCCACCGACATGCTCGAGATGACCCGGAGTCGCGGAGATCCCGAGATCAGCGCGGCATCGATCCGGTCGGTCAGCAGGCACAGGATCCCCTCCGCCTCGTGGCTGCCCTGCAGCAGCTCCTCGGGGCTCGGGGGATGGTCGCCAGACCAGACCTCGACGGCGGCGTGGTCCTGAACGGGCCTCAGGAGCTCCGGCAGACCCAGTACCCCCAGGTCGCTGGTGACGAACACCCGGGGTCTCGCATCTAGTCGACTCAAGCTCCCCTCCTGGCTGGGAAAGGTACCCGCCCCGGCCGGGCCACTCAGCGCTTGACCGGGCGCGGGGCGGCCCATAAGGTTGGCCGTCTGCGCGCCCGTCCCCGTCGGGTCCGCCCGGAAGTCCGCGCCCCCCCCGAACACCGCGACTCGCGCCGCGGGAGGGCCGTGTTCCGGCCGGCCCCAGCGTCACGGGCGGACTTCATTCGCTGTCCCTTGGTGGGCCGCGACCGAACCCATCCCGATCTTCGGCCCGGACAGAGGAATTCATGGCAGCAGAAGCCCCGGCAGCAAAGACCGAGTCCGCGACGCTCAAGTTCGCCAAGGGCGTCGTCCGGCACCGCGGCCTCATCGCCCTCTTCCTGCTCGTCTCCACCTCCTTCTTCTTCTACCCGATCCTCAACGCGGCGCTGTCGGCATTCGACGCCAAGCTGCCGGGTCCCGTCGTTCGGATCGACACCGAGGCGCGCGCGCAGTGGCCCGACCATCCGTTCATCCACGCGCAGGACAAGTTCGCGGGGAAGTTCGGGGGCTCGTCGACGGTCGCCGTCGCGGTCGTGGTGGAAGAAGGGACGATCTTCAACCCGGAGACCATCCAGAAGATCCACCGCATCACGCGACGCCTCGACGGCATCGGCTACGACAGTCGGACCGAGGAGCGCGACGAGCTGCGATACGAGCTCGAAGACCAGGAGATCCTGAGCCCGGAGGAGATCCAGAAGGAGCTCGACCGGCTCTACCCGCCCTACCCCGTCAACCACTACCGGATCATGTCGGTCACCCACAGCAGCACCCGCGTGGTGCAGATCGAGTCGTCCGGCGACATCGAGACGCGGGTGCTGGTCGAGAAGGTCCCCGAGACCCAGGAGGCCGCGGACTACATCGGTGCGCTCGTCCGTCAGAACCCGCCCTTCATCTACGGACGCCTGGTCTCGCGCGACCAGATGGGCGCGCTGATCACCGCCGGCTTCATCACGGACCGGCTGAACACCCGCGAGACCTACATGGCGGTGTGGGAGTACGTCCAGCAGATCAAGGCGGACGAGGAGGACGACAACCACCGGATCTACGTTTCGGGCGTTCCGATCCTGATCGGTTGGATCTTCGTCCACGCCTTCCAGATCGTGCTCTTCGTCGTGCTCACGATCCTGATGATCTTCTTCCTGCTGTGGGTCTACTTCCGGAGATGGCACGGCGTCCTCATCCCCTTCATCGCCGCCATCGCCACGGTGATCTGGGGGCTCGGCTTCACGGGCTGGGTGGGAATCACCTTCGACCCGCTGATCCTGGTGATCCCGACCATCATCACCGCGCGCGCCATCTCCCATACGGTGCAGATGGCAGAGCGCTTCTTCGAAGACTACGAGATCCTGCTACCGGCCATGGGCGACGCCAACGAGGCCAAGGTCGAGGCCGCCACCGTCGCCATGAGCGAGCTGATCGTGCCGGGCACCCTGGGCATCATCACCGACGTCGCCGGTCTGCTCGTCATCCTCGTGACATCGATCCCGCAGATGCGGGACCTCGGCGTCTTCGGCGCCTTCTGGGTGTCCTCGATCCTGATCACGGTCGAGATCCTGCACCCCGTCCTCATCTGCTACCTGCCGGCGCCACACGACCACGAGCACTTCCTGCCCCAGAGCATGGTGCGCTTCACCGGCTTCATCGGCTGGCTCACCACCCACAAGACCTACAAGTGGGCGATCGCGGTCACCACCGTGCTGCTGCTGGCGAGCTCGACCTGGATCACCCTCTTCCACTCGAAGATCGGCGAGGCCCTGCCGGGCACGCCTCTCCTCTTCCCCGACCACCCATGGAACGTGGCCACCGCGGAGATCGCGGAGCGCTTCGGCGGTATCGACACCTTCGTCATCTACCTCGAGGGCGACAAGGACAAGGCCAGCGGGGACCCGACTCCCGTCCGGGGCATGGAGAACTTCGAGCGCTGGATGGGCACCCACACCGATCTGGGCGCCACCATCTCGCTGGTTCCGATCCTGCGCACCTACTCGGCCATCAACCACTACGGCGACCCGAAGTGGTCCTTCATCTCGAACGACCAGGCGACGGTGCGCCAGGCCATCTACCAGCTACGCACCAACGGCGCACCGGGCGCCCTGCGGCCCTTCATCACCGAGGACGGCAAGGACGCCAACATCGCCTTCCTCTACCGGGACCACAAGGGCGAGACGATCCGCAAGGCGGTGATCGCCGCCGAAGAGTTCATCAAGCGCAACCCGATGGGCCAGGTCATCGTGCGCCTCGACAAGGACAAGGGCAGTCCCGAGCAGAGCGCTCTCTCCGCAGAGCGCCTGCTCGACACCTGGTACTACATGCTCGACCCCCTGCTCCCGGCGCGGCATCACACGCTGACGGTGCAGATCCGCCAACCCGACGGCACCTACGTCCACCAGCAGGTGAACGAATTCACTTCCGTGGACACCCTGCCCGAGTGGATCGAGGAGTTCCGGGAAGGCTCGATCGAGAACTACGAGAACGCCCTCTACGACGTCGAAGAAGGCGAGTTCTTCAGCTGGCCCGAGACCCTCGCGGACTGGCAGCTCGAGGACATCGACTACTGGTGGGAGAGCGAGGAGTACGGCATCCGCGCCGTCGCCGCGAATACCACCAACCTGATCGTCGAAGACCTGAAGCAGGTCGACGGCGTCGCCGCCTATCAGCCCACCAACTCCTGGACCCGCGGCGTGCAGTTCGTGATGGCCGGCGGGCTGATGGGCATCCTGGCCGCCATCGACGACGAGGTGGAGCGAAGCCACGTCGCGAACATCATCCTGATCTTCCTCGTGATCTTCGTGCTGCACTCGGTCACCTACCAGTCGGTGCCGAGCGGCGCGATCATCCTGCTGCAGATCATGACCGCGACCATGCTCTCCCTCGCCTACATGGCGATCGTCGGCATGGGCCTCAACATCAACACCCTGCCGGTCCAGTCGGTCGGTGTCGGCATCGGCGTCGACTACGCGATCTACATCGTGGACCGCATCCGCCACGAAGTCGTCGACACCGAGGACATCGACGAGGCCATCCGGCGCGCCATCCGGACCACCGGCATGGCCGTGAGCTTCACGGCCACCACCATCGTCGGTGGCATCTTCCTGTGGATCTTCTCGGACCTGCGCTTCCAGGCGGACATGGCCATGATGCTCTGCATCCTGATGGTCATCAACATGCTCGGCGCCATCACCGTGGTCCCGGCCTTCTACTCGATCGCGCGACCGAAGGTGGCCACGGCCCTGCTGACCGACGACCAGCGAGCCGCCATCCAGCGCCAGAAGGAAGCGGAGCGAGCGAAGGGGCTGATCGAGTAGCGGGAGAGGCTGCGCCGGGTCCGGCCGCGCCTTCGCGCGTGCAGGGTCCGGACGAGCACGAGTCCCGCGCCCAACGACAGCAGGAAGCCGGGCTCGGGGACCAGGTGGACCGCGTCCAGGTCGGAGGCGGTCCAGCCGGCGTGCTCGGCCGAGCCGTCGAAGGCCAGGCTCCACGAGGCGCCGCCCGCGTCGTACTCGACGACGTCCTCGTCGTCGAAGCTGACGGCACCGACCGTGCCGCTGGTGTCGAAGGAGAGCGCCAGATTGCCGCCGGCGTCCACCGCGTGGATCGCGTCGACGTCGAGGTTCTCGGGGACGCTGAAGGCGCTGCCGTCGAAGAAGCTGCTGAAGCCCGTGCCGGAGTCGAAGGCCACGATGTCCTCGTCGGCTGCCACGAGTCCGCCGCCCAGGTCGACGCCGATGTCGAAGGACAACAGCAGGTCTCCGCTGCCGGGGTCGACCGAGATGGCATCGATGCGCGCGCCGACCGGCACCCCCTCGGCGGCCCCGTCGAGCTCGAGGGTGTAGATCGAGCCGTCCCAGCGGACGACGTCGGAGGGCCGCACCGTCAGCCCACCGAGCACGGTCGTGATGTCGAGGGAGAAGAGGTCTTCCGCCCCGACCCGGTGGTAGCCCGTCAGATCCGCATTCTCGGGCACGCCCGGCGGGCCCGTCGGCGCGACCACGGAGACGAAGTCGTCGTCCGAGATCTCGTCGTCCCAGGCCACGGTGCCGGTGAGGTCCACCGTGGTATCCGACGAGGACGCGATCACACCGATGGGCGTCGCGGCGAGAGCCGGGGACCCCAGCAGGGCTGCGATCGCGACGGCGAGGAGCGGCGAGGAACTCTTCATGAGCGGCTCTCCGGGGCAGTCGCGACGATTGTACCAGCAACCCGGCAACGGACGGAAGCGAAGCTCGCCGGGAGGACCCCGCCGAGATCCTCCCGGAGAAACAAGGGCTTCCGACCACGCTTGCCCGGTCGCTCGCCCATCCGATGGAAGCGATCGCCTCGAGTCAGCCCGGGCTTCGGCTCGCCTCCAGATAGTCAGTGTAGCCACCGAGCGAATCCGCGAGCGCCCCGTCCTCGAAGGCGGCCACCCGATCGACCACGGCGTCGAGGAAGTAGCGGTCGTGGGAGACGACGAGGATCGCACCCTCGAAGTCTTCGAGGGCGCGCTCGAGCGCCTCGGCCGAGGGGATGTCGAGGTTGTTGGTGGGCTCGTCGAGGAGCAGCAGATTCGGGTTCTCGAGCACCAGGCAGGCGAGCTGGAGCCGGCTGCGCTCGCCTCCCGAGAGCCGCGAGATGGGCTCGCGCACCTGGTCGTAGCCGAACAGGAAGCCCAGCAGGAAGCTCACGGCCGCGGCCTCGTCCATCGGCTTCCGGTCGCGCACCAGCTCGAGGGGGGAGCGGTGGAGCCAGGCGTCGAGAGTCTCGTGCTGCTGTGCGTAGTAGCCGACGCGCGTGCTGGGGCCCACCCGGACGGAGCCGTCCAGGGGCTCGAGCTCGCCGCGCACGGCACGCAGGAGCATCGACTTCCCGCAGCCGTTGGGACCCACCAGACCGACCCGCTCCCCGTGGCGCAGCAGCAGATCGACCCCCACGAACAGGAGCTCGTCGTCGAAGCCCAGGGCGAGCTGCTCGATCTCGAGCGCCTTCTCGCTGCCCCGCCCGCCGGCGATCGCCAGATCCAGGCGACGGCGCTCGGCGGGCCGATCCACGAGCTCTCCCGAGCGCTCCATCCGCTCGAGCTGCTTGCGGCGGCTGCGGGCCTGCTTGATGTGCCGCTCGTTGACGACCCAGCTCGCCCACAGCTCGAAGCGTTGGATCGACGCCTGGATACGCGCGATCTCCTTCTGCTGGTCGGCGTGGCGCTGGGCCTGTCGGAGCCGCCGCAGCTCTCGCTCGGTCACGTAGGCGCTGTAGTTGCCGCGGTAGAGCGAGAGCCGGCCGCCCTCGAGCTCCGCGATCTGGTCGACCACTCCGTCGAGCAGGTAGCGGTCGTGCGACACGATGACCACGCTGCCGGGATAGCCCGCGACGAGATCCTCCAGGCGCTCCTTCGCGGCCAGGTCGAGGTGGTTGTCCGGCTCGTCCAGGAGCAGCAGCTCCGGCGCCCGTGCGACCAGAGCCGCCAACGCCAGCAGCTTGCCCTGCCCACCGGACAGGGACGCGGCGGGCAGCCCGTGATCGGCCTCCCCGAAGCCCAGCTGCACCAGGGTCGCGCGGACGCGAGAGGCGTGGAGATCGCCGCCCAGCTCCTCCCGCCTGGCGAGCAGGTCCTCCTGTCTCGCGAGGGCACGTTCCAGTCGTCGCTCGTCGCCGTGGACCGCGGGATCGGCCAGCCGCGCCTCGACGTCGAGGAGCGCCGACTCCAGCGCTGCTAGCTCGGGGGGCAGCTGCATCGCCACTTCGAGCAGCGACGCCCCCGCCGGATGCTCGACGTCCTGGGGCAGGAAGCCGACCCGCACGCCCCGGCGGAGATGCAGCTGCCCGGCGTCCGGCGCGATCTCGCCGGCCAGGATGCGGAGCAGGCTGGACTTGCCACAGCCGTTCGCTCCCACGAGGCCGATGCGCTCGCGTTCGCCGATCGACCAGTCGAGGCCTCGCAGGACCTCGTGTCCGGCCGGTTGGTAGTCGATACCGTCGAGCTGAAGATCGATCATGGCTCTTCACCGCCTCCGTTCTTGCACGGGCTCGCGGTCTCGGAGCACCCGGGGCGTCCGGCGCCAGAACGCGCGAACGGCCTTCGGTTCGAGCTCCGAAGGCCGTTCGCTGGGTTCTGGCGACGCGTCGTCTCGGTCGCCGGGTCAGTCGCAGGGACCTCCGGGGGGACGCTGGACGCAGCTGTCCCCTTGCAGGCCCTGCCCGAACGCGATCGCGAGCCGGACGCCGCGCGCCTGTCGTCGTCGATCCGTCGTACTGCCCCGTTCGTCCATCGCGCTGCAGGCTAACGGAAGCACCCGCCCGGCGCCAAAGCCCGACGCCAAGGGCCCGGCCTACGATCCGGTCGAGGTGTAGCGCCGCACCCCGAGCCGCCAGATCCCCAGGGTGGCCGCCAGAAAGGCGAAGCCCGCTGTCGGAGCTGCGTACTGGAACCACAGCGGGCTTCCGAGGGGGTCGGGCCGTCCGAGGATGCCGACCACCGGGAAGTAGCAGACCGCCGCCAGCGGAACGACGAAGGTGAAGAAGCGACGGAACCACTTGCCGTAGATGACGAGCGGGTACTGGGCGCTCTCGACGCCGCCGTAGGTCATCGTGTTCATCAGCTCCATCGTCTCGACCGTCCAGAAGCAGATCGTCGCCTGCACGACGAAGAGCCCGAAGAAGAGGCAGGCTCCACCGGCCAGCGCGAAGAGCAGGAGCGAGGTCTCCGCGGCCCCCCAGTCGACGCCGAGCTCGACGGCTGCCCAGCCGAGGATCAGCAGGCCCTGGGCGAGACGCCCGATCCGCCGCAGGGCGAGCTCCTCGCCGGCGAGCTGGAGCAGCGTCGAGCGCGGACGCACCAGGACGCGGTCGAACTCCCCCGACTTGACCTTCACCCCCATGCGGTCGAAGCCCGTCGCCAGGGAGTCGGCCCCGGCGAAGGCCACATTGACGACTCCGTAGAAGAGAGCGACCTCCGCGAGGGTCCAGTCCCGCAGGTTGCCGAAGCGGGCGAAGAGCGCCCACACCCCCAGGAACTCGATCGCCGTGATAGCGAACTGGCCCGCCACCGACAGCGCGAAGGAGACGCGGTACTGCATCTGCCCGCGGATCGACACCGCGAGCAGCTTCCCGAGCAGACGAAGGGACTCCAAGGGTCAGCCTCCCTGCACCACGACGCGGCGGTGTCCCCGCTGCAGCGCGTAGCGACCGACCGCCACGAGCGCGACCGTCCAGGCGAGCGCCTGAGCCGCCAGCGGAAGCACCTCGGCCCCGGCCAGGTCGCCGCTGTAGATGCGGTAGGGGACGTCCGCCAGGAAGCGGAATGGCAGGGCCTCGAGGAGGGGCTGCAGGAACTCCGGGAAGAGCGGCAGGGGGATCACCATGCCGGAGAAGACGATCACCAGGGCGGGCATCATGCGCGTCATGCCGTCGCCGGAGATCGTCCACAAGAGCGATACGTGGACCAGCGTGGTGATCGCGGCGCCCAGCAGCACACCCAGGGAGATGGCCAGGACG
>JANQSB010000485.1 GCA_028284295.1 Myxococcota bacterium
AGGAGCTCCCGGATGCCTGGACGATCCCCGTGACGCGCCCGCTCTCGAGCGGCACCGGCCCTGTGCTGGACGCCGACGAGCCTGCCTCGCAACCCAGCGCCGGACGTAGCGGGGCGGACTTCGTGAGCGAGATCCGCCGGTCCGGGGCGCCCGCATCGCGCCCGGACCGGCGAGACTCGCGATCCGGAAGTGCCCGCCGATACCATGGCCGGATGCGTCGTGCCGATCGGCTCTTCCAGCTCGTTCAGGTGCTGCGGTCCCGCCGCTTCGCGACCGGGCAGCAGATCGCCGACGAGCTCGGCGTCTCCAAGCGGACCGTCTACCGGGACATCGCAGATCTGCAGGGGTCGGGGGTGCCCATCCAGGGCGAGGCCGGGGTGGGGTACCGGATCGACCGGGGGTTCGAATTGCCGCCGCTCACCTTCAACGCGCAGGAGATCGAGAGCCTCGTGCTCGGCGCGCGCATCGTCGCATCGTGGGGGGACGCGGACCTTGCCGATGCGGTTCGCAGCGCCATGACCAAGATCGAGGCGGTGCTGCCCGAGCCCCTGCGCCAGGTCCTGCTCGAGACGGCACTCTTCGCCCCGGGTCGTCCGAGCGCGGCCGCCATGACCGCCGAGCTCGCGCTCCTGCGTCGTGCCGTGGGCGAGCACCATCCGATCCGCTTCGGCTATACGCGGGCGGACGGGGCGGCCAGCAACCGCACCGTGCGCCCGCTGGGACTGTACTTCTGGGGCACGAAGTGGACGCTGGCGGCGTGGTGCGAGTATCGCCGGGACTACCGCAGCTTCCGGCCGGATCGGATGCGGGACGTCCTGATGCTGGACGACGTCTTCGACGGAAGCGACGGGATCCACCTCCAGGGCTTCCTGGAGAGCATGGAGCGCCGCAGCCGCGAACGGGGTGATTGGGACTGAGGCGGGCTCAGCGGCCCGCGAGGGTCCCCGCGAGCTCGGCGAACTCGGCGCTCCGGGCCGAGCGCCGTCGCCAGGCCAGCCCCAGAGTCCTGCCCCGTGCCGGTCGTAGCGGCAGCGCGACGAGCTCGTCGCCGCCGCGCAGCTCGACCTCGAGCGCGGACTCCGGCAGCAGGGTGATCCCGGCTCCGGTGGCCACCATCTGGACCAGGGTCGAGAGGCTGGTCGCGCCGAAGTCTCCCAGCTCCGTCATGGTCGTCGCTCCGCAGACCGCGAGCGCCTGGTCGCGCAGTCAGTGGCCGTCTTCGAGAAGCAGCACCGGCTGTTCCGCCAGGTCGGACTCGCCGAGCCGCTTCCGGCGCGCGAGGGGGTGTGTCTTCGCCAGCACGACCCAGAACGGGTCCTTCGCGAGCGGCAGGGTCTCGACGTCTCCGAGCTCGGCCTCGAGAGCCAGCAGCAGCAGGTCGAGCCGACCGTCGCCGAGCCCGGCGAGCAGCTCCTCGGTCCGATCCTCCACCAGCCGAAGGCGCAGCTCCCGATGGGTGGCGCGGACGGCGGGCAACACCTCGGGCAGCCAGTAGGGCGCGACGGTCGGGATCACACCGAGGTCGAGCGGGCCCGTGAGGGGCCGGGCGTGGACCCGCGCGGCTTCGACCAGCTCGCCGGCTTCCAGCAGGACGCGCCGCGCCCGCTCGACGACCTCGCGGCCGGCGGCAGTGAGCAGCACGCGCCGGCGACTCCGCTCGAGCAGCTGCACGCCCAGCTGCTCCTCCAGCTGCTTGATCTGTGCGGACAGACCGGGCTGGGTGACGTGGCAGGCCTCGGCGGCGCGGTGGAAGCCCCCGCGATCCGCGATGGCCACCAGGTACTCGAGCTGTCGCAGGGTGGGCTGGATCATCGATCATCAGAATCTATCGAATTGATCAAATCAATCAATTGGACTGATCAGTAGAGGAGGCCGATATTGACCGGGCCATCGACAAGACCCGAAAAGAGGAGGAAGCGATCATGGCCCAGAACCACGAGTACGAGACCGGCGCCCGGGAGGGAACCCGCGTGCCCGACGTGGTCTTCGAGACCCGCGAGGACGGCGAGTGGAAGCAGGTGACGAGCCGGGAGATCTTCGACGGGCGCACGGTGGTGCTCTTCGCGCTGCCCGGAGCCTTCACGCCCACCTGCTCGTCCGCTCATCTCCCGCGCTACGAGGAGCTCTCCGACGAGCTCGCGCAGCGCGGGGTGGACGAGGTGATCTGCCTGTCCGTCAACGATGCGTTCGTGATGGACGCCTGGGGCCGGGAGCAGGGCGCCTCGAAGGTGCGACTGCTGCCGGACGGCAACGGCGACTTCAGCGAGGGAATGGGCATGCTCGTGCCGAAGCGGGATCTCGGCTTCGGCAATCGCTCCTGGCGCTATTCGATGCTGGTCCGCGACGGGGTCGTCGAGAAGATGTTCGTCGAGCCCGACGTCGAGGGAGATCCCTTCGAGGTCTCGGACGCCGATACGATGCTCCGCTACCTGGACCCCGAAGCGAAGCCGGCCACCGACGTCAGTCTCTTCACCCGCAAGGGTTGCCGGCACTGTGAGCGCGCGCGAAGCCTGCTCGACGGCCGCGGGATCGAGTTCGAGGAGATCGTGCTGGACGGCGCGCTCTCCAGCCGGAGCCTGCGGGCCGTGACCGGACGCGACACCGTGCCGCAGGTCTATGTCGGCGGCGAGCACATCGGCGGGGCCGATGAGCTCGAGGCGTGGCTGGGCTGAGCTCTCAGTCGCGCAGGTAGCGCTCGGCGGCGTCGTCCAGGACCTCGAAGAACTCCTTCGCGGTCTCCTGGATGACGTCCGCCACCGGGCGGACCGCATCGATCCGTCCCGCGACCTGTCCCGTCAGCGCGATCGAGGCGTTCAGGTCGCCACCGAAGTACAGGTCCTTGATGCGCCCGAGCTCGCCCATGACGTTGCCCTCGGCGTACTCGAGGGACTCGGCGTGTTCGGTGCGCAGCGCTCGCAGGCCGGGACCGTGGCGCCGGTTGAGGAACACGGTGTCGGTCTCGGCGGCGCCGACGATGGCCCGCTTCCAGTTCTCGTGGACGGGCGACTCGAGGGACGACACCATCCGGGTGCCCATCTGCACGCCTTCGGCTCCCAGAGCGAAGGCGGCCGCCATGCTGCGTCCGTCGACGATGCCGCCGGCAGCGATGATGGGTACCTCGACCTTCGAGCGGACGAGTGGCAGCAGTACCATGCTGGCGACGTCGCGGGGATTCTTGAAGCCGCCGCCTTCGCCGCCCTCCACGATCAGGCCGTCCACCCCGGCCTCGATCGCCTTGAGGGCTCCCTTCAGGGTCGGGACCACGTGGAAGACGGTGAGTCCCGCCTGCTTGAGGGCCGCCGTGTACTTCATCGGGCTGCCCGCCGAGGTGGTCACGAACTTCACGCCCTGATCGATCACGAAGTCGACGATCTTCGGGTCGCGCACGAACGCCTGGGCGATGTTCACGCCGAAGGGCTTGTCTGTGAGATCGCGCATCTTGCGGATCTCGTCCCGGACGGCGTCGAGCTCTCCCGACGAGGTCTCGATGATGCCCAGCGCGCCCGCATTCGAGACGGCCGAGGCGAGGGGGGAGCGTGCGATCCAGCCCATGGGTGCCTGGACGATGGGGATCTCGACGCCCAGCAGCTCGGTCACCCGGTTCCGGAATCGCATGACTCGTGCCCTCCCTGGCTCGTGTCGGTTCGCCGCGGCCTCGGGCGAGAGAGCAGGGTAGCGGTAGACTGCGGGCCCGCATGTCCCCGATCGACGACTGGCTCCGCGCGCGCATCCGTTCCCAGCTGGCTGCGGCGAGCGAGTCGGGGGATCTGCAGCCGACCCCGACCGAGGCGCACAGGCTCGAGGAGGGCGGCCTGCGCTTCAGCGTTCGCGTCGTCGCCGGTCCCGATCGCAAGAAGCGCTCCCGGCGCGACCGGGGCCGTGCAGAGGCGGATCCCTTCCAACCGCCCTACACCGACGACCTCTTCGTCGCCGAGCTGTCGTCGTCTCACGTCGCGCTTCTCAACAAGTTCCCCGTGCTCGACGACCACCTGCTGATCGTGACCCGCGAGGACCTGCCCCAGCAGGGCTGGCTGAGCCTCGCCGACTTCCAGGCGCTGCAGATCTGTCGGCAGCAGCTGGGAGGGTTCGCCTTCTACAACGGCGGACGCACGGCGGGAGCCAGCCAGCCGCACCGCCACCTGCAGCTGGTCCCGATGCCGGTGACCACCGAAGCGCTCCTCGACGACCCGGATCGCGGCTTCGCCTGCGCGCAGGCGGAGATCCCCGTGCAGGGCAGTGCGGAGTCGACCTTCGCGCTCTACCGCGCTCTGCTCTCCGAGCTGGGAATCGACGCGGATCGCGACCCCTACAACCTGCTGCTGACCGGGAGCCGGATGGTCGTCGTGCCACGGACCCGGCACGACGTCGAAGGCATCTTCCTCAACGCCATGGGCTACGCGGGCTCGTTCCTGGTGCGCGATCGCGAGAAGCTCGAGCGGCTGCGGTCACTGGGCCCCCGGGCCGTACTGGCGCGGGCAGGGCGTCCGGCCTGAGCCTCAGTCCGGCTCCGCGATTCGCGGGGCGGTCAGCTCGCCTCCGCCCTGGAAGTGACGGACGGCCGTGACCCGCCCGGCCTCGTCGCGGAGGAAGTGGAGCTGGGCATCCACGACCTCGAAGAAGAAGTGGTCGGGTGCGCGGGGCACGATCTCGAAGCGGTCCTGATCGGTGACCTGGGAGTACAGGCGCGTTCCCTGGCGAGAAACGACCTGCACGCGGGCGTCGTCGATCCGGTAGTGGCCGACGAGCGCGTCGAAGGTGTCCGGGCTCGCGTCGCGGTCGCGCCGCATGGCTGCCCGCGGCTCGCGGTCGTCCACCAGGAAGAGGCTGGCGAGTCGCTCCGCCAGGAAGCTCGGATGGATCACGGGGGGGGCTGCGTTGTGGAGCACCACCACCGTGAGGCGGGGCTCCTCCCAGTGCTGCACGATGGTCCAGAAGCCGTCCAGGCCTCCGCTGTGCTCGGCGACCCGGGAGCCGTGGCGGTGCGAGAGAACCCAGCCGCAGCCGTAGTTCGAGCGCTGCCCGGACGAGAGGGTGGGGGGAGAGAGTGCCATCGCCCGGCTCTCGGCCGAGAGCAGGCCCCCTCGGAAGTAGGCGTCGACGAAGCGCGCCAGGTCCTCGCTCGTCGAGAGGACCGATCCCGCGCCCTCGACGCGTGCCAGGTTCCAGTCGAGGGCCTCCTCGACCGAATGACCCGTCCACGCGTAGCCTCGCGCGAGATCCACGGTCTCCCCGCCGACGACGTGCGCGAAGGTCGCCTCCATGCCGAGGGGCTCGAAGATCCTCTCGGCGAGAAACGCCGGGTAGGGGAGCCCCGAGACACGCTCGATGACTTCCGCGAGCAGCAGGTATGCGGAGTTGCTGTAGCGGTACTGCCGGCCCGGCTCGAAGACGTGGGGGTCGGCGCGGAAGGAGTCGATCACGGTCTGCCGGTCGCCCGGCTCCACGATCCGCGTCCGGAAGTCGGACTTGTCGGTGAAGTTGTGAAGGCCGGAGGTATGGGTCAGCAGCTGGTGGAGGGTGAGCTCGTCGGCACGCGGGTAGTCCGGCAGATGCGTCGACAGGGGATCCGAGATGCGGAGCTTCCCGTCCTGCTGGAGCATCAGGATCGCCGTCGCCGTCATCGGCTTGCTGATCGAGCCGATCGGGAAACGGGTCGCAGGGGAGACGGCCGTCGACCGTCCCCGATCCGCGAGGCCGAAGCCTCGGGAGAGCAGGACCTCGCCGTCCCGCGCGACCAGAATCGCGAATCCCGGTGCGTCGGAGGGAAGGACCGAGGAGATCATCTCCGAAGCGACCTCTTCGGGAGGCCGCCGTCGGCCGTCGGCTCCCCGGGCCTCGAGCAGCCCCGCGACCTCCGGGAAGCGGGCGGCGCGGGCCGCGTCCACGGGTCGCAGGCCGAAGCGGCCGCGTTCCTCCGGGTCGACACCGGCATCGAGAAGCTGCTCGACCCTATCGATCAAGCCCTTCTCGGCGGCGGCGGTGAGGGCTGCCGGCTCTTCGGCCTCGTCGGAGCGACACCCGGGCGACGTCAGGGCGACCGCGAGCGAAGCGAGGCCGGCGCCCACGCAGCGGCCGGAGCGCCGCCACCCGGTGGTGGCTACTCGGTCATTTCCTTGATCCGGGCCTGGACCTGGAGCGCTTCCTCGCTCGGCGGTCCGGCCGCCTGCATGGCCATGACCTTGCTCATGTCGCCCTCGACCTGGATCTTGCCGCTCATGAAGGCCTCCATGGAGGCCTGGGGGTCCTGCTCGATGAACATCTTCAGCGCCACTTCGTAGGGAACGGTCAGCTTCGTCGGCGCCTCGCTGGCCAGTCCCTTCAGGAAGCGGCCCGCTTCCAGCTTCGCTTCGATGTCGCCGTCCGGGCTGTCCTTGACCACCAGGTTGATGACCAGGTTCTTCACCAGGTCGGGCACCGGCGGGTCGATCTCGGACCGGATCTTCTCGGCTTCCTCGAACCAGGGGTCGGACAGGAATCGGTGGGGCATGGGGGCTCCTCGGCTGGGGGGCGGGATCGCTCCGCTCGCCGTCCAATTGGATCGGAAGCGGGCTACCCGCGCAAGTCCCTTCCGCCCGGGCTTCGGGTTCGGCCGGGCTGGCGGGGCGTCCCGAGCGGCGGGGGCGGCGCCTCCCGCGTGCCCACTCGATCTCGAGCCGCCACCCGCCTTCGGTCCTCACGAAACGAACCAAGCCCTGCATGGTCTCCCCTCCTGGGCGCGTTCGACTATTCCTGGGCCAGTCGCGCGACGTCGCGCTCGTAGCTGAGGCGCTTGGCGGCATCCAGGGTCAGCAGCTGCATGAAGCGGTGGACCTCGGCGTCGCCGCCCACCGGAACCCCGGTCTCGCCGCCCGCACCGAAGACGTTGGTCGGGACGGCGCGCTTGGCGTAGGCCGACGCCCAGAGCTCGTGGATCTGGACCTCGGCACGCAGCTTCTGGGCCAGGGCGTTGTCGGCCGCCAGGATGACCTTCTTCTGGTGCGCCTCCGCGTCGGCCAGGGTGCGGCGCGTCTCGGCTTCGATGCGCGCCTTCTCGAGATTGATCCTCGCGGTCTCCCGCGCGATCCGAGCCTCTTCCCGCATCTTCTCGGCGCTGGTGATCGCCAGCTGCTTCTCGGTCTGGGCCTCGGTGGTGCGTTGGATCTGCGACACCTTGGCCTGGGCCTGACGCTCGGCCACCTCCCGGTCACCCTTGGCGATGGCGAGGAGGCGCTGCTCCTCCTCCTGGATGCGCTGCTCCCGGGCGATCGCACGGTCCGCGGAGGCCTTCTGCTTCAGCTGCATGCGCTCGACGAACTTCTCGTTCGACTTCATGTCGGTCACCCGCGCATCGACGACGCTGATTCCGTAGTCGACGAAGCGCTGGGTCTTGCGGGCCGGCACGCCCTTCGCGTCGAGGACCTTCCGCACCAGGAAGCTGACCTTGTCCTCGTCGCCGAAGGCCTCCTGCTCGGTCCCGAGAGCCGCGTTGGCGCTCGCGGTGGATCGCCGACGCGCCGTCTCGGTGGTCTCCTCGCGCCGGACGATGTAGATGCCGTTCGACATCTGGTTCTCGAACTCGGAGTTGAACTCCGTGCGCTTGCCCGAGTAGTAGGCTTCCGCGCTCATCAGCGACGCCGTCGCCTGGAGGGTCTCCTTGAACGCCGGAATCAGACCGGTACGAAGGAGATTCTCCGGCGAGCGGTACTCGTGGGCCATCCGCAGGAAGGAGTCGCGGTCGGTCGGGATCGCGAAGCGCGCCATGGCCTGGGCATCCGCGTCGACCTGGTCGAGGAACATGATGTTGAGCGCGGGAATCGTGGCACTCGCCTGATGGGAGTCGGCCTCCGCCTCGATCTCGATGGCGCCGCCCGGAGCCGTCGCCTCGACGGTCATGGCCAGCTTCCAGGCGTTGTAGCGACCGAAGAGGTGCGCGTTGTAGCCGACGTCCGAGACCACCTTCTCCTGCCCGGTGATCGTCCGGACGTGATAGACGTAGCCCGGCTCCGCGTAGAAGAAGACCTGGTGGAAGAGCGTCGCCGCGATGGCCAGGCCCAGCACGCTGAAGAGCGCGGGCAGGGCGAAGGGAGGCAGGGGGAACTCGCCGAAGCGGGTGCTGCGAAGGAGCGCGATGGCTCCCAGGCAGATGAGGGCCAGCAGGGCCAGGCCGATGGCGATGAGAGACATGTCGTTCCTCCTTCTTCGTCGTTCGGGCGCGTTTCGTTGGCTTCGGGGTGCCTCCCTCCTGGGCTTCGTGGGTCGAGCGGGTGGATCAGCTGGTCGGATCAAAGAGCCCGCCCTCGCAGGCTCTCACGAAGGCTTCGCCCTGGCTCTGCAGCTGGTGCCACTGACGCCGGATCTGACGGGACTCCAGCTCGTCGATGCGTCCCTCGTTGGCGAGTGAGGTCGAGATCACCTGGAGCAGCTCGGAGAACTGGGCGAGCAGGGACTGGGTGTGCCGGATGCACTCGCTGGGCACGTCGGAGAGGTCGACGTCCGGACTCTCGACGAAGTAGCCGCCCACCTCGGTGCACAGCCATTCGACCGCGCGTCGGTCGCCGGTGCTGTCGCACAGGTGCACGATCCGGTCGAGCGGGTTGCGGGCGCCGCTCGGGTCGCGCTCGCCTTCCGGGTCCGTCGGCTCGGCGCACCACTTGTAGACGAGAGAGGTGCTGACCTTGAGGTCGCTGGCGACGCGCTTCGTGCCGACGGCCTCGACGACCTGCTTCAGGACCTCGTGCGACTTCATGGGTGTGTTCCCTCCGTTGGCGCGGACGGCGCCGAATATTGCGCACGCCACTTCCCGTGGCCATTACGGGCCAGGCCTTTGTTTATAAGGTCTCGCCCCGGGGGCGTGGCGCGCGCCAGGTCGGCTCCGTCCCGCAAGGGAGCCGGCGATCGCTCGTCGCTCCCCGCACCCCGGACCTAGCGGGCGAGCTCGGGTCGATCGCGGAAGTGCTCGAGGGCTTCGGGATTCGCGAGCGCTTCGACGTTCCCTACCGGCCGGCCGTGGACGAGCTCGCGAACCGCGAGCTCGGTGATCTTGCCGCTTCGTGTGCGCGGGATGTCGGGAACCGCGAGCACGCGCGCCGGCACGTGCCGCGGAGACGCCTTCTCGCGAACCACCTTGCGGATCCGTTGCACCAGGGTGTCGTCGAGCTCCACGTCTTCGCGCAACACGACGAAGAGTACGATGCGCAGGTCGTCGTCCCAGCTCTGGCCGACGGCCAGCCCTTCGACGACCTCGTCGAGACTCTCGACGGCGCGGTAGATCTCCGAGGTGCCGATGCGCACGCCGCCCGGATTGAGGACCGCATCCGAACGTCCCGTGATCACGTAGCCGCCGTTCCCGGTCTCCCGGATCCAGTCGCCGTGGTGCCAGACGCCCGGGTAGCGCTCGAAGTAGGCCGCCCGGTAGCGCGCGCCGTCGGGGTCGTTCCAGAATCCGAGAGGCATGGACGGGAAGGCCGCGGTGCACACCAGCTCGCCCGCCTCGCCGTGGATGGCGCGGCCGTCGGGGCCGAAGACCTCCACCTGCATGCCGAGTCCGGGGCGCTGGATCTCCCCGCGCCAGACGGGCGCCGACGGATCGCCCAGCACGAAGCAGGAGACGATGTCGGTGCCACCGGAGATGGATGCCAGGTGCAGCTCTGGCGAGATCTGCTGGTACACGAAGTCGAAGCCTTCGGGCGCGAGCGGTGATCCGGTGGAGAGGAGGGCGCGCAGCCCGGAGAGGTCGGCCTCTTCTCGGGGGACCACGCCGCTCTTGGCCACGGCGTCGAGGAACTTCGCGGAGGTCCCGAAGACGTTGACGCCTTCCGCCTCGGCGATGCGGAAGAGGGCTCCCGGGTCCGGCCACGAGGGCGATCCGTCGTAGAGAAGCAGCGACGCTCCCGTGGCGAGCCCCGAAGCCAGCCAGTTCCACATCATCCAGCCGCAGGTCGTGAAGTAGAAGAGCCGGTCTTCGGGGCCCAGGTCGACGTGCAGCAGCTGCTCCTTGAGGTGCTGGAGCAGGGTTCCCCCCGCGCCGTGGACGATGCACTTCGGTCTGCCGGTGGTACCCGACGAGTAGAGGATGTAGAGCGGGTGGTCGAAGGGAAGGGCGGCATGAGCCGGCGAGGCGTCGCGCCCGCTCGCGAGGAACTCCGCCCAGCTCTGGCTCTCGGGAAGGCCCCCGAGCCCGGGCGCTTCCGTCAGGTAGGGGACGACCACGCAACGCTCGACCGACGGGAGCTCGGCGAGGATCTCCGGCAGGCGGTCGAGGATCGGGAAGCGCTTGCCGCCGTACGGGTAGCCGTCGACGGCGATCAACAGCCTGGGCCCGATCTGTCCGAAGCGATCGACGATCCCGGCGGCGCCGAAGTCCGGGGAGCAGGACGACCACACCGCTCCGAGACTCGCGCAGGCCAGCATGCCGATCACGGCCTCCGGCCGGTTCGGCAGGATGGCGGCGACGCGATCGCCCGGGCCGATGCCCGCGGCGCGCAGGGCCGCGGTCGCACGGGCCACCTGCTCCCGAAGCTCGGTGAAGCTCAGGCTCTCCCGTTCGCCGGACTCGTTGCGAAAGACCAGGGCCGGGGCATCGCCTTCGCGTCGGAGCAGGTTCTCGGCGAAGTTGAGACGGGCCTCCGGGAACCAGCGCGCACCGGGCATCCGGTCGCCGTGCTCGAGTGCCGTCGTGCCCGGCTCGCCCCGGACCTCGGCGAACTCCCACAGGAGCTGCCAGAACTCGTCGCGCGCCTCGACCGACCACCGGTGCAGGGCCGCGTAGTCCGGCAGCGGCCGTCCCGAGCGCTCCTCGGCGAGCGCGCGGAAGCGCGTGATGCGCGCGCGGGCTGCCCGCTCGGCGTCGGGTCTCCAGATGGGCTCCGTGCTCACAGGAGCATCCCGGCGACGCAGCCGGTCATCATGGTCGCGAGCGTACCGCCGACGATCGACCGCACCCCCAGGCGCGCGGCATCGTGCCGGCGCGTGGGCGCGATTCCACCGATTCCTCCCAGCAGGATCGCCAGGGAGCCGAAGTTGGCGAAGCCGCAGAGTGCATAGGATGCGATCACCGCCGAGCGCGGGTGGAGGGTCCCGGCTTCGATCGCCGCGCCCAGCTGCTGGTAGGCGATGAACTCGTTCAGGATGGTCTTCATCCCGAGGAGCGCTCCCACGCTGCCCGCATCCTGCAGTGGAATCCCCATCAACAGCGCGAGGGGCGCCAGGGCGAAGCCCAGGATCCGCTGCAGGGTCAGGTCGGCGATGCCCACCGTCTCGCCCAGCAGTTGCAGGGCATCGTTCGCCAAGGCGATGAGCGCGACGAAGGCGATCAACATGGTTCCCACGTAGGCGGCCAGGCGCAGCCCGTTGAGGGCCCCGGACGCCGCTGCGTCGACGACGTTGACGGCATCCGACTCGACGTGGCTGTGGCCCCCGCCCGCCGTCTCCGGCGTCTCGCTCTCCGGGATCATCACCTTGGCGATCAGCAGGCCGGCCGGAGCGGAGAGCAGGCTGGCGGTGAGCAGGTGGCCCGCGAAGTCGGCTCCACCGAGCAGGCTCACGTAGGAGAGCAGCACCGAGCCCGCCACCGTCGCCATGCCGAGGGTCATCAGGCTGAAGAGCTCCGAGCGCGTCATGCGTTCGAGATAGGGCTTCACGACGAGGCTCGACTCGATCATGCCGACGAAGACGTTCGCCACGGCGGCCAGACTCTCGGCGCCGGACAGACGCATCGTGCGCGAGAGCAGCCAGGCCATGGCGTCGACCGCCCGCTGGACCAGCCCGAGGTGATAGAGGACCGCGAAGAAGCTGCCCATGAACACGATCAGCGGCAGCACGTTCAGCGCGAAGGAGAAGCCCGTGTCCATCAGCGGGCCGAACACGAAGCGGGTCCCCTCGTCGGCATAGCGCAGGAAGCGGCTGACGACGCTGTTGACGGCGGCGAAGAACCCGTGGCCGAAGGTGGTGCGCAGCAGGACC
>JANQSB010000486.1 GCA_028284295.1 Myxococcota bacterium
ACAGACCAGGAGGCGAGCCTCGTCGCGCACGCGTCTCCAGGTCGTCTCTTCCCGCGCCAACCTGCGGCGAAGCGTCCGCGGACCGGTTCCGATCCGGCCGATCGCTGTCTGGAGCCCGCCGAGGAGACGCTCGCCGGGTCGCTTCGGCAGGCGTTCGCCTCCCTCCTGCCGGCGGTCGATCCCTCCCTCGAGGTGGCCGCGGAGATCGCCGAGATCAGCCCGCGGACGCTTCGCCGCAGGTTGGCGCGGGAAGAGACGACCTGGAGACGCGTGCGCGACGAGGCTCGCCTCCTGGTCTGTGAGCAGCTCCTCCACGACCGCTCGCGCACCCTCGCCGAGATCGCGGCGGAGCTGCGCTACTCGGACCAGGCCCACCTGACGCGCGCCTTCAAGCGGTGGACGGGCGAGTGCCCCACGGAGTTCCGTCTGCGCCACTCCGCAGGCGGTCGCGGCGAGCGACGCGCCTGAGGGCCCGCTCCGCCGGGGAGTCCGCACTCCGGTGCGCTTCCGGCACGGGGGCCGATCTGTCATTCTCGCTGGGCCGGTCGCGGGTCGATCGGGAAGGGGGATTGCCGCGTCGTGGAGCTGCTTCACCAGATCCGAGCCTATGTGATGCCCGCGCTGATCGGTCTGGCCGTCCTGGCCGGGATCCTCGGTGTCCTCGTCTCTCCTGGCTTCTACTGGGCAGCCGCGGCCTTCGCTGCGCTCGTGGGGCTCGGCCTCTACGACCTCTCCCAGTCGCGCCACAGCATCAATCGCAACTACCCGGTCATCGGCCATCTTCGCTTCCTGCTCGAAGGGGCGGGACCGGAGCTCCACCAGTACTTTGTCGAGAGCAACACCAGCGGGCGGCCCTTCAGCCGCGACCAGCGGACCCTCATGTACCGACGGGCCAAGGACCTGGAAGGCATCAAGCCGTTCGGGACCGAACTCGACGTCTCGGCCACGGGATACGGCTACATCTCGCAGTCGATCGCCCCGAAGGCGATGCCGGAAGATCCGGTCGGCGCGCTGCGGGTGGAGGTCGGGGGTCCGGACTGCCGGGAGCCCTACTCGGCCTCGATCGTGAACATCTCCGCGATGAGCTTCGGCGCGTTGAGTGCGAACGCCGTGGTCGCCCTGAACACCGCGGCCCGGGCCGGCCGCTTCGCACACAACACCGGAGAAGGGGGTTTCAGCCGCCATCATCGGGCGCCGGGTGGTGACGTGGTCTGGCAGATCGGCACGGGATACTTCGGATGCCGGGACGACGAGGGGCGCTTCAGTCCCGAGATGTTCGCAGAGCAGGCGGCCGACGATCAGATCAAGATGGTGGAGGTGAAGGTCTCCCAGGGCGCCAAGCCGGGGCACGGCGGGATCCTGCCGGGCGTGAAGGTGACGCCCGAGATCGCCGAGGCGCGCCGGGTGCCCGTGGGTCGGGACTGCTTCTCGCCGCCGGGCCACTCGGCCTTCTCGACGCCCGTCGGGTTGCTGGAGTTCGTCGCGGACCTGCGCGAACGCTCCGGGGGCAAGCCCGTGGGCTTCAAGCTCTGCCTCGGCTCGCCCCGGGAGTTCTTCGCGATCGGCAAGGCCATGCTGGAGACGGGCATCACGCCGGACTTCGTGACCGTGGACGGCGCGGAGGGCGGCACGGGAGCGGCTCCCATCGAGTTCTCGGATCACCTGGGAATGCCCCTTCGCGAGGGGCTCATGATCGTTCACAACACCCTCGTGGGACTGGGGCTGCGGGATCGGATCCGGATCGCGGCCAGTGGCAAGCGGGTGTCCAGCTACGAGCTCGCCTGCGCGATGGCGCTGGGTGCCAACTGGTGCAACCTGGCACGGGGCTTCATGTTCGCACTGGGCTGCATCCAGTCGCAGAGCTGCCACACGAACCGCTGCCCGGTGGGCGTCGCCACCCAGGATCCCCGTCTCTCTCGGGCGCTCGTCGTCTCCGACAAGGCGAAGCGTGTCGAGGCCTTCCACCGGAACACGGTTCACGGGCTCGCGGAGATGACGGCCGCCTGCGGTCTCGAGCACCCGAACGAGTTCAGCCCGGAGCTGATCTACGAGCGCATCAGCACGCACCAGGTCCGGCGCCTCGACGAGCTGTACGCCTTCCTCGAGCCCGGGCAGCTGCTCGACGACGATGCCGGGCCGGTGCTGCAGCGCGCCTGGGACGCGTCGCGCGCGGAGAGCTTCGCGGCCGCCTGAGCCGCCCGAGCCCCGAGCTCGCGCAGGCGGGTTTGCCGAGCTCGCTCGGGCTGTGATAAGACGCTAGGCGATGCCGGGAATCGTGACCCGCGCCAGCCGTGGGCTGGCCGTTGCCGTCGCGCTGCTCGCTCTCCCGCACGCGGCGTTGCCCCACCCGCACGCTCCTGCCGGCCACGGCGACGAGATCTGCTCCGGGCACCTCTCCGACGAGGAAGCGCCGGATCTCGACCACGCGGGGAGCTGTCTGCGCTGCCGCAACCCGCGGCCGGAGCTCCGCTGGGCGTCGACCGCGGCC
>JANQSB010000491.1 GCA_028284295.1 Myxococcota bacterium
GGCCGACATCGCGCCATGCAGGGCGGCCTTCGGGTCTTCGACCCGGTCGGACGATCGCCACGCGACGATACGGTCCGGTCGCACGAGAATGCAGCCCGCGTCGCGGATCTCGCGGCGGCGGGTCCAGTCGCCGTAGACGTCGTTGACCTCGAGTCCGAGCGAGACCTGGACGCCCTCGATCTCCACGCCGAGCTCCGCCGAGACCTTGCCGGCGGCATCGAGCCACGCCTGCCCGCTGGCGCCGGTCAAGAGGGTGAAGCGATCGTAGGCGCAGACGTCCAGGGTGGAGACGTCCCGGTCTCCGATCGCGAGCCAGGCGTGGGGAATCGGGTGGCCGGGGTGCGTCGAAGGCTCGTGATACAGCACCGGGTCGCGGGCCGGCTCGGGAGCGGCCGTGCCGTCGTCGACGACGGCACACGACCGGTAGTGCTGCCCGAGCTCCACGCCGTGGGCGTTGAACTGGGCGTTCATGAGCTCGAGCCCGGCGAGGATCCCGGCGCGCTCCCCCTCCCCTTCCGCGCCGTAGATCTCGTCGAGCCGAGCCTCGACCTCGTCCGGGGTCATCCCGGGCCGCAGGCCCATCGATCCGATCCACTGGGCGGTCTCGCGCACGCTCTGGTTCGCGCGATCGACGATCTGCCGGCCGACGGGCTGGCGCTCCTGATCGTAGGAGTCGAGGAGCCCCTCGTCCGCGACCCCGCGCAGGACGAGCGCGAGCTTCCAGGCGAGGTTGTAGGTGTCCTGGATCGAGGTGTTGCTGCCCAGCCCGTTCGCGGGGGGATGCCGGTGCGCGGCATCGCCTGCGATGAACAGGCGCCCCCTGCGATAGTGCGACGCCACGATGTGATTGAACTGCCAGGGGCTCACCTTCTTGATCACGAAGTCGACGTCGTCGTCGCCGATGGCAGCGCGCACGCTCTCCACCACCACCGACTCGTCCAGGTCGTTGGGTGCGAGTCCCTCTCGGAGGAAGATGGTGCTCCACTCGTTCCACGGCTCGACACAGGTCCAGATGCTCAGCAGGTCCTGGCTGCCCGGCGTGAGAGAGAAGAAGAGCGCGCCGGAGCGATGGGCGGTGTAGCGGGAGAGATCGGCTTCGATCCACACGGTGACCGCGTCGCCGAGGCCCTCTTCCCCCTCGTACTCGAACCCGCCATCGCGGCCCACGACGGTTCGGCCGCCGTCGCACCCGATCGCATACCTTGCGAGCACCTCGAACTCGGGACTCCCGTCGCGGGGCCGCACGCGTGCGATCACCCGCTCGTCGTCCTGGCTGACCGACACCACCTCGTGATGCAGTCGGACGTCGGCGCCGAGCTCGCTGGCCCGGGCCAGCAGGATCGGCTCGAGGACGTGTTGGCCGACGTTGCACATCTCACTCGGACTGGCGGACCGGTAGTCGCCGATGCGGTCGTCGCCCGTGCCCCAGGTCATCATCCGGGAGAGCTCCCGACCGGCGAACGAGTTCGCGAACACCTGCTTGCCCATCAGGTGATGGGGAAGGGCGCGAGCCTGGACGCGATCCTCGATGCCGAGGTCGCGAAAGACCTCCACGGCTCGCTGGTTCGTGATGTGGGCCCGCGGCGCGTCGGCGGTGCCGTACTTCGTCAGGGTCAGCGCCTCGACGCCCAGGCGGGCGAGCAGGCATGCCGCCGCGAGCCCGGCCGGCCCGGCGCCGACCACCAGCACGTCGGTCTCGATCCTGTCCATCCTCTCCTCCCTCGTCATCCCGTCTTGGTACTTGTCGATTGACAAGGATCGAGATTGCCGCAGTGCAATTGGCTTGTCAATCGACAAGTAGCGAACGCAGGTCTCTCCCCGAGGGGTGTCAGCGGGATCCGGGAGCGTCTCGCCCGCTGCTACGGCACCAGCAGCCGCGCCACGTAGTCGGCGTGGGTCTCGATCGCCTGGGCACTGCGCGGGTCGAGGCCGGTCAGTCGGCGGCACTCGGGGGCAACGGCGAACAGCAGCGAGGCGGCGCCTGCCAGCGCATAGAAGGCGTGGGGCAGCAGCTTCTCGTCGACTCCCGCCACGCCCATCAGGCCCGGCGCGATCATCTCGAAGCGCGGCCGCAGGTGGGTGTCGACCAGCCACTCCATGCGGTCCCCGGCGACCCGTCCCTCGTCCACCATGATGCGGAAGAACTCCGGGTGGGCCGCCGCGAAGCGCACGTACTGCCGGATCGCCTCCTGGGCGCGCTCGCCCGGATCGCTGAGGTCGAGCGCGTCCAGGCGCTCGACCAGCTGCCCGCCGAGCCGCTCGAGAATGCCGTCCACAGCGGCCCGCCACAGCTCGTCCTTGTTCCGGAAGTGGTAGGTGATGAGGCCCTGGTTGGTCCCGGCCCGTCGAGCGATCTCCCGGGTGC
This sequence comes from Myxococcota bacterium, assembly GCA_028284295.1. Taxonomy (GTDB): domain Bacteria; phylum Myxococcota_A; class UBA9160; order UBA9160; family UBA4427; genus JAJDAN01. The sequence continues at coordinate 2,366 of JANQSB010000491.1, forward strand.
TCGCGCCGCGGAAGCCCATCTCCGCAAAGGCCTCGACCGCCGCCTCCAGGATCCGCTCGCGGGTGGCCTCGCCTTGTCGCTGCCTCGCGGTGGCCGCGCTCGTCGCCATGCCAAGATCTTATTCATCCGACAAGTAGCGGGCAAGCATTCCCGCCTGGCCCGATCGTTCGACAAGCAACGCCGGCCAGCGTCTAGACTTACGATCTAGAATGGTCTAGACTCTCGATCTAGAGATGGCCAGCAACCGACCCGACCGCAGCCGCGACGAGAAGACCGCCGAGATCCTGCAGATCGCGCGGCGGCTCTTCCTCGAGCGCGGCTACGCGGGAACGACCATCGCGGCGATCGCGCGCGAGGCCGGGATCGCCACCAACGTCGTCCACTGGTACTTCGCGACCAAGGACGAGCTGTTCGTCGCGGTGCTCGATGCCATCCAGTCGGAGGACCTGGAGGAGGCCGCGGCGCGTCTGTCCCGATCGGCTCCGGGTCGGGAAGGGGAGGATCTGGAAGAGCTCCTCACGGACTTCGTCTGGCGGCGCCTCGACCGGTACGGACTCCTGGCGACCCTTCACGAGCGTTCCCACCACTCGCCCGTCATGGCGGCCTTCCACGAACGCGCCCACGAGCGGTACGAACAGGCTCTCGGGCAGGCGATCGAGCGTCTTCGGATTCCAGCCTCCGAGCGGAAGCTCGTCGTCGATGCGCTGGTCACGGCCGTCGAAGGTCTGGTCATGCACCGGTCCAGCAAGCGCGAGGCGAAGCGGATGATGAGCTTCCTGGCGCAGCGGCTTCTCGCCGATCGATCCACCCCTGACAGAAAGGACACCCCACGATGAATCTCCTCCCTCTCGCCCCCGAGCCGTCTACCGCACCGGTGGACCGCGACATGCTTCCGTCCGAGCGCCGTGACTTCGTGCGGACCCACCGCACCTGCGTCTTCGGCTATGGCCGCCAGAAGGACGGCCCTGCCATGTCGGTCGTGTACTACGTCCCGACCGACTCGGACGAGCTGCTGGTCTCGACGATGCGAGGTCGCGCCAAGGCGAAGGCCGTCGGTCGCAGCGACCAGGTGAGCCTCTGCGTCCTCGACGAGCGCTGGCCCTTCGCCTACCTCCAGGTGTACTGCCACGGCGAGGTCGACGACGACCCCCGGCTCGTGGTCGACGTGATGATGGCCGTAGGGGAACGCATGTCGGGGACACCGCTTCCGGAAGCGGCTCGCCCCGCCGTCGAGAAGATGGCGAAGGAAGAGGACCGGGTGGTGCTTCGCTGCCGACCCTACGCCACCTTCGCCCAGCCTCCGCGTCATCTGCATCGCAACGATCAGGAAGAGGAGATCAGCCACTGGGTCACCGCCAGCATGCCCTGGGACGCGGCCGACCCGGGTGCTGCCTGACACCATGAGCCGGCTCGAGCCCTTCGCGGACGGAGTCTGGATCTGCGACGGACCGCGCGTACGGATGATGACGATCCCGTTCGAGACCCGGATGACCGTCGTCGCGCTCGAATCCGGGAGCCTCTGGGTCCACTCTCCCTTCCAGCCCACGCCCGGGCTCCAGGCCGACGTGGATGCGCTGGGTACGGTCGGGTTCATCGTGGCGCCGAACAAGATCCACAGCCTGGGCGTCGGGCCCTGGAAGGAGCGCTACCCGTCGGCGGAGGTCTGGGTCTCTCCCCGCTTCCGCGAGCGGCACCCGCGGGCTCCCGTCGACCACGTGATGGGCACGGAAGCTCCGGCGGCCTGGAACGGCCAGATCGAGCTCCTGTGCTTCGGTGGAAGCCGCTTCTTCGACGAGGTCGTGTTCTACCACGGAGCTTCGCGGACCCTGATCCTGACGGACCTCATCCAGCGCCACGACCCGGCGGGGGAATCCCCGTTCTGGCGCTTCGTCAAGCGCAAGGTCGGCGTCCTCGGTCCCTCGGGCGGAACCGCCCGGGATCTGCGGAGCACCTTCCGCGATCTCGCCGCGGCCCGAGCCAGCGCGGAAGCGCTTCTCCGCTGGGACTTCGACCGCGTCGTGATCGCCCACGGCACGTGCATCACGGAGGATGCCCGGCGCACCGTCGAGCAGGCCTTCGACTGGGCGCTTGGCTAGGGGAGGTCGGTCCCGCCCCGGGCGGGGATGGGGTGGGGCGTCCTAGCGGCCGCGCTCCAGCGGACGCAGACGCTTCCGGGTCGTCTTTCTTCCCGTCGCCCAGGTCCCCGGGCGGTAGGCCGCGGTCACGTCGTTGCCGATGGGCTCCCCGCACGACTTGCAGCACAGCTCGTAGCCAGCCGCTTCTCCGCAGGCCGAGTGGGTCAGCTGGACCGGAACAGGGCCGCCGTCGTTCAGCCACTGGTCGCCCCACTTCACCAGGGACAGGATCACCGGCAGGAGCTCGCGTCCCATCTGCGTGAGCCTGTACTCGTAGCGCCTCGGTGCCTCGAGGTACTCGTGGCGCTCGAGGACCCCGTGCTCGACGAGTCCGCCGAGCCGCTCCGTCGCCATCGCTCGGCTCGCGCCCGTTCCCGACAGGAAGTCCTCGAACCGGGTGGCTCCCCCGAAGGCCTCTCTCAGGAAGAGGAGCGTCCACGGGTCCCCGACGATCGACAGGCTTCGCGCCAGCGAGCAGACCTGCGTGCCGACCTCGTTCCACTTCATCCCTGCGTTCCCCCGGCCTCTTCGTCTCGAAACAAGACCGACACCGCTGGGTCGCGGACCGGCGTTTCGGGAGAGTAGCGGAGCGCTTGGGATTCTCCTCGGGCAGCCGGAGACGAGCTGGACCCGGGTTTCTCCCGATTCTTCTTGCCGAGCCCTTGCGGCTCCATCCATCATAGTCTAGATATTAGACTTACTGTCAGGAAGCCAGGGAGAGGAGACGCCATGGATCACTACGCCTGCATCATCCAGGAGGGCCAGGCCGCCGATCGAACCACCAACGAGCTCGAGGCGGGCCTGAGACAGCTGGCTCGGGAGTTCTTCGGGGACGAGCCCGCGGACGTGGGAATCCGTTGGACGCGCCAGCCACGCGGGTGGGCGTGGACCGCGGGGGAGCCGAGCACCTCGTCGATCGTGGTGCGATCGGTCCCCGTCGGCTTCGACGACACCCGGCGCGAGGCGTTCCTCCGAGCCGTCTGCGACCTCTGGGTCGAGACGACCGGATGCTCGATCAACGAAGTCGTGGCGACGGCCTTCGACGGGCCGTTGTCCCTGTAGGGAGGAGGATTCCACCATGCCCCTGTATCGATGCGCGATCCGAGAAGGCCTCAGTACCGAGGCGCAACGTGCCCAGATCGCCAAGGAAGTCGTCCGGATCCACTGCGGTGTAACGGGAGCCCCGGCCTTGTTCGTCCATGCCTTCTTCTCCGAGCGTGCCCCCTCCGAGCTTCCCGAAGGGCAGGTCGCCTACGTGTTCGGGACGATTCGCTGGGGTCGGACCGACGAGCAGAAGGCCGCGATCGTCTCGCAGCTGAACAGCAGCGTCGCGACCGCACTCGGTTGCTCGCGGAGCGAAGTCGGTGTCACCACCGTCGACATTCCGTCCAAGTGGAACATGGAGGGCGGCGCCGTGATGCCCGAGCCGGGCGAAGAGGCGGCGTGGCTCGAGAAGCACCAGGCCTGAGCATCAGTCTGTCATACAGACTCAGGAGATCCCCGTGAATGCCAAGACCATTCTCTCTTCGATCCTGCTGGTCGGTGCGCTGGCGCTCGCGTGCGCCGAGTCCTCCTCGCGCGGAGCCGGCGAGACCGCTCCGTCGCGAGAGGAGGCGAGGGCAGGGGCAACGACCTCCACGGTCGATGGGCTTGCCGTGCGGTACCGCCGAAGCCAACGAGACGGCGCGCCCTCCCTGGTGCTCTTCGGGCCCTATCCCCAGTCCATTCGCGCCTGGGAGTCGGCCTGGCCAACGCTCTCGAGCCGTTACGACGTGCTCGCCATCGATCTCCCCGGCTTCGGGCTCTCGGACGGCTCCCCGGAGACGATGTCGCCGTCCGCTGCGGGCAGGATCGTCCTGCGACTGATCGACGGGTTCGGAATCGACGCCTTCCACGTGGTCGGGCCCGACGTCGGTGCCCCCGTCGCGCTCTGGCTCGCCGCGAACCACCCGGACCGGGTGCTCAGCGCCAACGTGTTCGACGGCCCGGGCTACTTCCCGCCGGCCATGGGCCCGGACCTCGACCGCCTGGTTCATTCGGGGATGGTCCGCTGGCTGGCCGCCAACGTGGTTGCGGGTCGGGCCATGGGCCAGTTCTACGAGATCGCCACGGAGACCGGGTACTCGGTTGCCGGACCGTCGGAGTCCGCAAGGGCCGAGTACTGGGCGATCACACACGATCCGACCGCACATCGCCTCGGGCTGGCCTATCTCGCCTCCTACGAGAGCGAGCTCTCCGCTCTGGGAGATCTCCTGCCGGAGACCTCGAGACCCGTGCTGATCACCTGGGGGCGCGATGACGCCTTCGTCCTGCCGGAGAACGCCGAGCGGCTGCACGAGCTCCTTCCGGCGAGCCAGCTCGTCATCTTCGAGAACGCCGGCCACTACTCCCACGAGGACGCCGGCGAGCGGTATCTGGAGGTCCTGACCGCCTGGATCGACGGCGGCTACCTCGCGCCGGGGAAGGCGACAGCCTCCTCGAAGCACCCGTAGCCCGTGCCGAGGAGTCCTTCGCCATGGCGGAAGCGCTCGGTCTCGTCGCCTCGTTCTCCTTGAACACGGTCGTGATGGGCGTCCTGATCTACGCCGTCGCCCGGCTGGAGCCCTAGGGTGTTCATCGGCCACTACGCCTCCGCACTCGTCGCCTACGAGCGGGAGCGCAGGGCGCCCCTCTGGCTCTTCCTGGTCGCCGCGATGTCCCTCGACCTCGTGATGTACGCCTTCGTGGGCGTCGGGCTCGAGAAGCTGGAGCTGGTGGGTCCCGGCAGCGACGTCAAGTTCGCCGACATGAAGATCGACATGACCTTCAGCCACGACCTGGTGCCCGTGCTGGGTTGGATGGCCGTCTTCGGAGTGCTTGGCTACGCGATCACGAAGAGCCGTTCGGTCGCCCTCTGGAGCGCAGGGCTGGTCGCCTTTCACGAGGTGGCCGACCTCGTGGTCGGGTTCCCGCACCATGTCATGGGCCGCGGTTCTGCCGAGGTGGGCTTCGGGCTCTACCACTCGGCGCCACTGGGCGGCTGGCTCCTCGAGGCCGCTCTGAGTCTCGGATGCGTGTACTGGTTCACGTCGCGGACGGACCTGCCGCGCTGGAGGGCTGCGGCGCTCTTCGGAATCGTCGGGCTCGCGTGCCTGTCGACCCTGCGGCTCAGCACCTAGCTCGGGGGCTGGCTCGGCACCTGGGCGGCCTCCTCTCCCGGTCTCGACCCGGTCGTGGGAGTCGCGGGGACCGGGGGTTGACGCGTGCGATTATTACGGATAATTTTTGTCCGTAATTTGGGATCGCGAGAGATCGCGAGAGATCGCGAGAGATCGAGAGGGAGGTCATCGTGAAATACCTGTTGATCGGCGTCGTCGTCCTGGTCGTGCTGGGTGTCGGCGGGTTCTTCTACCTCGGCCAGAAGTCCCAGAGCGGCACGGCCCCGGGCCTCGTCCAGGGGCGCCTGGCTGCATGCCCCTCGTCGCCCAACTGCGTCTCCAGCGAGCCCGACGCTCCCGAAGAGAAGAAGGTCGATCCGCTCTCGGCGGGCGTCTGGGCCGATCTCCCGGCCGCGATCGTCGACATGGGCGGCGTCGTGACGGAGCAGGGCGACAGCTACGTCGCTGCCGAGTTCACGTCGAGCACCTTCGGGTTCGTCGACGACGTCGAGCTCCGGCGTACGGGGGACGCCGTGCACGTGCGTTCGGCCTCGCGCGTCGGCTACTCCGATCGAGGCGTCAATCGCGCCCGCGTCGCAGCGCTTCGAGAGAGACTTGGCTCCCGCTAGGCGGCGAGCGTCCGCCGTGCGGCTGGCCTGGCTCGAGCTCGACGGGGCAGAGCCTCCGTCGCGATCGCCGGGAGGCCGCCGATGAAGATCGGCAAGGGCGTCGAATGGGCGGCGCATACGTGTGCGCTCCTCGCCCTGCTACCGCCCGGCGCGGTGCTCCCCGGGGAGGCGCTGGCGGACTTCCTCGGCGTGCCGCCGCCCTACCTCGCCAAGCAGCTGCAGGCCCTCAGCCGGGCAGGCATCGTCACGGCCAAGAGCGGGGCCGCCGGTGGGTATCGGCTGGCCCGCCAGCCCGACCAGTTGTCGCTGTGGGACGTCACCGCCGCCGTCGAAGGCACGTCACCCGCCTTTCGCTGCACGGAGGTGCGGCGCAGCGGACCCTGCGGT
>JANQSB010000499.1 GCA_028284295.1 Myxococcota bacterium
CGGATCCTGTGCATCGGCGACTCGAACACCTACGGGCTGTACGTGGAGTCTTCCGACGCCTGGCCCGCGAAGCTCCAGGGGCGGCTCGACGACGAGCTCGGCGACGGCCGCGCCCAGGTCGTCAGCCTCGCGTTCCCGGGCTCGCCCTCGTCCCGACTCGCCGAGAACATCCACGAGATGATGCGCAGCTTCGAGCCCGACCTCGTGATCGCGCTCGCCGGCGTGAACGACCACCTCTACGGCGCCTTCGACGGTACCGGGGCCCCCGTGCCGCTCGGCAGTCGCCTGCGCGCCTGGGCCAGCCGGAACCTCCGGCTGGTGCGACTCTTCCTCGACCTGACCCGCTCTGCCGCCCACCCGGAACGCATCGAGAACCCCGCCGATCGCGTGTTCCGGCAGCAGATCGAATCGCTGCCCGCCAAGAGCCCGCCGGAGCGCGTCACCGCCCTCGTCGCGCTCTACCAGGAGCTCGGTATCGCCGTCGAAGCCGGGGAAGGAGAGCGCCCGGCGATCGTGAACGGAGAGCGAAGAGCCGACCTCGCCGACCTGGCGCAGCAGCTCGAAGGACGCTCGGCCTTCGACGCCACGCGGCTGGTCCTCGAGTACGTGACCCAGGTGGGAATTCCGCTGCGGGAGGTCCGGTTTCCGGGCACGGCCGAGTACGACGGCACGCGATTCGTCCTCGAGCCGGTCGCGGTCGCGTCCGAAGTCGAGGACTCGGCGGGCATCATCGCGCGCAACTTCGGCTTCGTACGCGACGCGGTGGAGGAGAGCGGCGCGCGCTTCGTGCTGATGACCTACCTCACGAGCCAGCACTTCTACGGGCCGGTCAACCGCGAGCTGCGACAGATCGCCCAGGACGAGGAGCTGGACCTGATCGACCTCGAGCCGGTGGGCCGCGAGGCCTGCGAGACCGCGGAGGCCTGCACGGAGCTCTTCTTCCCGGACGGCCACCCGACGGTGGCCGGCTACGACGTCGTCGCCGAGACCGTCTGGAAGTCGCCCGCCCTGCGCGGCGCACTCGAGGGAGCCGGCACCGGGGACTAGAGCCCTTCGTGGCGCATCGCCAGGTAGCGGTTCAGCACCGACGCGGTGACCTCCTCGGCCACCAGGTCGAGGGTGTGGATGCCGGCGAGCCGCAGGCGCGCCAGGGTCTGCTCGCGCTCTCGCAGCAGGTCGTCCAGGACGATCCGCTCGTACAGGGTCTCGCCTCGTTCGACCCGGGGCTCCCCTGTCCCTGTTCCTGTCCCGGCCCCCGACCCCGACCCCGCGACCCGCGACCGGCGCGGATCGAGGCAGTCGAAGCGACGGTCGCGCAGGGCCACCAGCAGCACGCGATGGCGGCGCGCGAGCAGGGACAGCGGAGTCAGCAGCGCGTCGGGATCGGACTCGGCGAAGTCCGTCAGCACCACGACGAGCGAGCGCTTCTGACGGCGGCCCAGGAGCGCGCCGCTGAGCACCCGATAGTCGGCCTCGACCAGGCGCGACTGCACCGGAGCGAGGCGCTCGACGAACGCGCCCAGGGCCGCCCGCTTGGCCTGGGGCTCGAGCAGCACCCGCAGCTCGCGGTCGAACACCAGCAGGCCGGTCCGATCGCCCGCCTGCAGCGCGGTCCAGGCCAGGGCCAGGGCCGCGTCCACCGCGGCATCCAGCTTGGTCCGGCCGGCGGCGGTGCGACCTCCCATCAGG
>JANQSB010000500.1 GCA_028284295.1 Myxococcota bacterium
GAACGGTTCCCTGGGTGCGGGCCGGGCATTGCGATCTGCTGGTGGTGCTGGGGCCGGCGGGTGCAATCGTGGTGCGCGAGAAGCTGGCGCTGGAAGAGCTCCGGGGCAGCGGCCTGCGCGCCGCAGGGGCCTCGCAGCTGCGCCTCGAGGACGCACCGGTGCTCGCGAGCTTCGGCGGCCGCGCCGCGGCAGCGCGCGCGCTCGCCCGCAGCCGGATCTACCAGACCGCGCTCCTGCTCGGGGTCCTGCGCGAGGCCGCGGAGTTCTCGCGCGAGTACGCGCTCGAGCGCCAGGCCTTCGGTCGGCCCATCGCACACCACCAGGCGCTGGCCTTCCTGATCGTCGAGATGCGCATGGCCGTCGAAGGCGTGCGGCTGCTGCTTCACGAGGCGGCCTGGCGACTCGACGAGGCCGAAGGAGGCGAGGCGGCGGCCGCCACCGCCTACGCGGAAGCCATCGACGCGTCCGCGCTCGTCGGGCCCAACGCGGTGCAGATCCTCGGGGGGCACGGCTTCATGCAGGACTACCCGGTCGAGAAGCACATGCGCGAGTCACGCGCGCTCGGGCTCGCGCTCGGCGGTCTCGACGCGGCGCGGGAGGACGCCGGCCGTGCGCTCCTCGAAGGCGGCGGCCCGGTGGCGTTCTCGTACGGTGAGGCGCTCTGATGGAGTTCCGCATCGACGACGACATGCGCGAGAAGCTCGCCACGGTCCGGCACCGCGGCCGCACCGAAGCCCGGCCCAAGGGGCTGGAGGCCGACCGCCTGGGGCGCCCGATCCCCGTGGACGATCCCTACTTCTCCACGCTGATCGAACGCGGGGAGGGTCGCACGCGCTGGCCGGGTCCGGACGGCAAGCGGCGCGACACGGGGCCGGCGAGCACACGCACCACGGTGATGGCGCTGCTCGCCGCCGAGGAGTTCGCCTACTGGGACCGGGGCGTCGGTGTGGCGCAGCCCGGGCCGGGTCTGCCCGAGGGCAACGTGCTCTCGATGGGAACCGAAGAGCAGAAGGAGCGATTCCTGTCGCGCTTCCTCGAGCCCGACCGGCCGCGCTGGGCCTGCTTCGGCATGACCGAGCCCGGCTGCGGGTCGGATGCCGCCGCCATCCAGACCACCGCCCGCAAGGACGGCGACGGCTGGATCCTCAACGGCGCCAAGTGCTTCATCGGAAGCGCGAGCCGCGCCGACTGGATCCTGGTGCAGGCGACCCTCGACCCCTCCCGAGGTCGGGAAGCCCACCGTGCCTTCTTCGTCGAGCAGGGCACCCCCGGTCTCGGGGGCTTCAAGATCGAGAAGAAGATGGGCCTGAAGGCCTACGAGTCCACCTCCTTCACGTTGCAGGACTGTCGCGTCCCGGCCGCGAACCTGCTCGGCGGAGAGGAGCGCTACCAGCAGAGGGCGGGCTTCAAGACCGCGATGCGGACCTTCAACGCGGGACGCCCGGTGATCGCCGCCAACGCGGTGGGCATCGGACGCGCGGCCCTCGACGAGGCGCTGGCCTTCGCGCGCGAGAACGGTCTCGAGAAGAGCGAGCGGGTCCGGGATCGCCTCGAGCGGGCCACGCGCAGGCTGAAGCTCGCCAGGCTCCAGTGCCTGAAGGCCGGATGGCTGGCCGATGCCCAGAAGCCGAACATCCTGGAGGCTTCCATGTCCAAGGCGCTCGCCGCAGAGGTGGGCCAGGAAGCCACGCAGCTGGGGATGGAGCTGCTGGGCACCGTCGGGGGTCGCGGCGACCACCTGATCGAGAAGCTCTACCGGGACGTGAAGGCGATGGACATCGTCGAGGGCACCGGGCAGATCCAGCGCGTGATCATGGCGCGCCACCTGGTACAGCTGCCTCGCTGAGCGGCCCTTCCCGCAGTCGCAGGTCGCCGTAGAGCACGAAGGCGAGGGAGTAGCCGAGGAAGTCGACGGCCGCGGTCAGCAGCGCGGCGACGATCAGGACCCCCGCGTCGGCGTTCTCGAAGGCGAGCACCGGGATGCTGGTCGCGATCAGGCCCGCGGCCAGGATGGCGAGGATGCCCACGGCTCGGAGGCGGTGACCGTGACCCAGCAGGAAGGCCCGTCGCAGCGCCTCGAATGCCGTCTTGTGCTCGACCGCGGCGACCGGTGCCAGCACGATGAGAAAGACCTCCGCGACCAGGGCCGGCACGATTCCGAGCACGAAGCCCGTCACCATGATCGCCGAGTAGAGGAAGGCCAGCGGGATCGCCCACTCGGCTTCGCGCCACGGAGCGGCGACCACCTGCAGCGGAGTCGGTGCGTCGGCCCGGCTGAGCCGCCACAGGCCCCGGGCGACCGCGTAGGCCCCCAGGAAGCCCAGCGTGCCGCTCACGAACAGGTTGACGGCGACCGAGAGCGACTGCAGGCCGGCCTCCTGGGCCGGCAGCGCCCACTCCACCAGCAGCGGTCCGATGCCGTCGTAGACGACCGCGGCCGGCAGGAGCAGCGCCGCGTGGCTGCGCGCTGCGCGGAAGCCGGCCTCGACCAGTTCGGGGAAGCTCTCGTATCGCGCGATGAGTGAGCTCGAAGGCAAGGTCGCTCCGGAGGTCGGCGCCGCGGATCGTATCAGAGGTCTGTAGAATCGAAGCTTCCGGGGAACGGCTGCGCGGCGGCGCATTCGTTCCCGCAGCGGCAGGGGGACCCCGCGGTGAGCGAATCGAGCGGAACGGCTGCGCCCGACCCCGAGCACGTCGATCTGGTGCGACTGGCCGCCTGGATGGACGAGCAGGGCCTCGAGCAGGGGCCCATCCGGGATGCGACCCTGCTGGCGGGCGGCACCCAGAACATCCTGCTGCGCTTTCGCCGTGGCGCGCGCCACTTCGTGCTGCGCCGTCCCCCGCCCCACCTGCGCAAGAACAGCAACGAGACCATGCGTCGCGAGGCGCGCGTACTCGCGGCGCTCGCCGGCAGCGAGGTTCCCCATCCCGCGCTGATCGCCGGCTGTCCGGAGACCGAGGTGCTCGGCGCGGCCTTCTATCTGATGGAGCCCGTGGACGGCTTCAACCCCGCGCAGGGTCTGCCCGACTACCACCGCGCGTCTCCCGAACGCCGGCACGCCCTGGGTCTCTCGCTGGTGGATGCGATCGCCGCGCTCGGTCGGGTCGACTACCTCGCCGTCGGGCTCGAGGGGTTCGGTCGGCCCGAGGGATACCTGGAGCGACAGGTGGCCCGCTGGCGCTCGCAGCTCGACGGCTATACGGAGCTCGAGGGCTACCCCGGCCCGGACATCCCCGGCCTCGAGACCGTCGCCGACTGGCTGGAGAAGAACCGTCCGAAGGACTACGCGCCCGGAATCCTGCACGGCGACTACCACCTCGCCAACGTCATGGTGAAGCCCGACGCGCCGGAGCTGGCGGCCATCGTCGACTGGGAGCTCAGCACCATCGGCGACCCCCTGCTCGACCTCGGGTGGCTGCTCGCGACCTGGCCCGAGGAAGGCGCTCCTTCGGCGGCGGCCGTCGGGGGTGGCATCCAGCCCTGGGAGGGATTCCCCGGACCCGACGAGCTCGTCGCCCGCTATCGCGAGGGGTCGGTGCGGGATCTCGCGAGTCTGCCGTGGTACGAGGTGCTCGCCTGCTACAAGCTGGGCATCATCCTGGAAGGGACCCACGCCCGCGCCTGCGCGGGTCGCGCCCCCAAGGCCACCGGCGACGTGCTGCACGCGACCACGGTCGGCCTCTTCCAGCGCGCCCTGCGCCGGATCGGCCGGAGCTGAGTCGCGTCGGGTACAATCGGCGCCCGCTCACGAGACGAGCGAGGAGAAGCAGATGGGAGCCGCCGCTGAAGGTCCGCAAACACCCGCGTCCCGCCCGCGGCTCGACTATCTCGCCTTCGACGCAGACAACCACTACTACGAGGCCCACGACGCGTTCACGCGCCACCTCGATCCCCGGATGGGCCCGCGCACCCTCCAGTGGGCCGAGATCGACGGACGCAAGTACCACATCGTCGGCGGCAAGGTCGCGCGCGCGGTTTCGAACCCCACCTTCGACCCGATCGCGAAGCCCGGCGCCATGCACGAGTACTTCCGAGGCAACCCCAGCGGCAAGAACCCGCTCGAGTTCCTGCGCGACCGCGAGCCCCTGCCCGACCACTACCTGAATTCCCAGGCGCGTGTGAAGCTGCTCGACGGCCAGGGGCTCGAGGCCTGCTGGATGTTCCCCACTCTCGGCGTGCTCTACGAGGAGCTCCTCAAGCACGATCCCGAAGCCGTCTCGGTGCTCTTCCGCTCCTTCAACCAGTGGCTCGACGACGACTGGGGCTTCGCGCACGAGAACCGCATCTTCACCGCTCCCTACATCGCCCTGGGCCAGCTCGAGGCCGGCATCGCCGAGCTCGAGTGGGCGCTCGAGCGCGACGCGCGGGTGGTCGTGCTGCGGCCAGCCCCCGTCTGGACCGCGAGCGGACCGCTCTCTCCTGCCGACCCGGCCTTCGACCCCTTCTGGGCGCGGGTGAACGAGGCTGGCGTCACCGTCGTCATCCACGCGGGGGACAGCGGCTACTCGAGCAACGGCTACGCGCGCGACGGTTTCGGGGCGACCTTCAGCGGGGGCGGCGCGGTCCCCAACATCAAGATGCTCAACATCGAGCGCGCGGCCTATGACTGGCTGCTCACCGTCGCGCTGGCGAAGCTCTTCGAGCGCTTCCCGAACCTGCGCGTCGCGTCCGTCGAGAACGGCTCCGAGTTCCTCCCCGACCTCTTCCGCAAGCTGCGCTCGATCCCGAAGAAGATGCCCGGCTACTTCGGGGAGGATCCCGCCGAGCTCTTCCGTGAGCACGTGTGGATCAACCCCTTCTGGGAAGACGACGTGCACGAGGTGGTGGAGTACATGGGCGAGGACCGGGTGATCTTCGGCTCGGACTGGCCGCACATCGAGGGCATGCCCCAGCCCCTCGACTACCTGGACGAGCTCGAAGGCTTCGAGCCGGGGGTGATCCGCAAGATCGTGCGCGACAACGCGACCGCGCTCAACGAGCGACGCCCCGCCTAGCGAGGACGCGGTCGGCCCCAGCGCTCCATGCTCTTCAACTCGGCCGGCTATCTCCTCTTCTTCCTCGCGGTCGCGGCGCTGCACTTCGCGCTGCCGCACCGCTATCGCTGGCTGCTGCTGCTACTCGCCTCGTACTGGTTCTACATGAGCTGGAACGTGGCCTACATCGCGCTGATTCTCGTCTCGACCTTCGTCGACTACTTCGTGGCCCGCGCCCTCGCAGGGTCCCGGGAGCGGGGGCACGAGCCGAGGCGCAGGCGGCTGCTGCTGCTGACGAGCCTGTGCGCGAATCTCGGTCTGCTCTTCGTCTTCAAGTACTGGGGCTTCTTCAACGACAGCATGCGGGCGCTGGCGGAGGCGCTGTCCCTGCACTGGGAGCTGCCCGACCTCGACGTCCTGCTGCCGGTCGGAATCTCCTTCTACACCTTCCAGACCCTCGGCTACACGATCGAAGTCTACCGGGGTACCCTTCAGCCCGAGCGTCATCTCGGTCGCTTCGCGCTCTACGTCGCGCTCTTCCCGCAGCTGGTGGCCGGCCCCATCGAGCGCGCCAGCCGACTGCTGCCCCAGATCCGCGCCGAGCACGCGCTGGACTGGAATCGCGTCGTGAGCGGCGCCCAGCTCTTCGCCTGGGGCCTGTTCAAGAAGGTGGTGATCGCCGACCGGGTCTCCCTCTACGTGGACGCGGTCTACGGCAACCTCGACTTCCACGACCCGAGCTCCTACCTGCTCGCCACCTATCTGTTCGCGTTCCAGATCTACTGCGACTTCTCCGGCTACACCGACATGGCGATCGGCTCCGCGCGGATTCTCGGCTTCGACCTGATGGAGAACTTCCGCAGGCCCTACTTCTCGACCAGCATGACCGAGTTCTGGCGCCGTTGGCACATCTCGCTCTCGACCTGGCTGCGCGACTACCTCTACATCCCGCTCGGCGGCAACCGTCACGGCGTGGCGGCCACCTATCGGAACCTCCTTGTCACCATGCTGCTCGGCGGACTCTGGCACGGCGCGAGCTGGAACTTCGTCATCTGGGGCGCCTTCCACGGCGTCCTGCTGGGGCTCTCGCGGGCCACCCTGCCGCTGCGCGATCGCGTGTATCTCCGCGCCGGAGTTCCGGGCTGGCTCCGGGACGGCTTGCGGATGGCGATCACCTTCCACCTGGCCTGTCTGGGATGGGTGTTCTTCCGAGCCGAGACCCTGGCCGACTCGCTGCAGATCGTGGGAGGTATCGCCGGTCTGGGTGCCGCCTGGTCGAAGCCCTTCGTGGACCCCGATGTCTTCGCGAACGCCGGTCTGGGGATTCTCGTCCTCCTCTGCGTGCACGTCTTCCAGGAGCGCATCGGGGGCGTGCGGGAGAGCCTGACCCGCGCGCCGCTGCTGCTTCGCTTCGCCGCGGTCTACGCTCTGCTCGTGGCGATCTCGCTCTTCGGGGTCGAGGCCGGCGCGCAGTTCATCTACTTCCAGTTCTGAAGGGGGACGGACGATCCGTGCAAAGCCGCAGAGTCCTCCTGCTCGCGCTCCTCTTCCTGGCCGGTGCCTTCGCGGTCGATCGCGTGCTGGGCCTCCTGTTGGCCAGCGCCTTCGAGCGCCTCGAGACCGGAGAGCAGGCCGGACTGGCGAACTACGGCGTGCGGCAGACCGACGCCGAGATCGTGGTCTTCGGAAGCTCCCGGGCGGTGTTTCACGTCGATCCGGCATTGCTCGAGGAGGCCCTCGGCCTGTCGGCCTTCAACGCCGGCGCGCCGGGCCAGGGCATCGCCTATGCGCGGGGCATCCAGTCGCTGCTGCTCGAGCGGGGGAGCCGGGCGCGGCTCTTCCTCTTGCAGGTCGACCCGAAGGACTTGTGGGGAAGCGACCCGGCGCTCATCCAGCGCCTCGCGCCCTTCTACGGCGAGTCGCCCGCCCTCGACGCGCTGCTCGAGTCCGCGAGCCCGATGGCGCCCTTCAAGCTTCAGGTCGCGACCTATCGCTACAACTCGATGGTCTTCCCGATGCTCGCCAACCTGCTGCGCGAGCGGCCCTCCCCGGGCAACGGCTACCGGGTGATTCCCGCAGATCGGCCCCAGGACCTGAACCCGCGCCACGAAGAGGCGGGCGCACCCGGCCCCATCCGGGAGGACATGAGCGCGCTCTTCGCCGACTTCATCCGCGCGGGCCGCGTCCGCGGCGTGCAGGTCGCGCTCGTCGACGGTCCCCGCTGGACGCCGAGGGGGCCGCGCGCCATCGACCTCGCCGCCCACCCACACCTCGAGTCGCTGGCGAGGGAGCACGGGGCGGAGTGGATCCTGCTCGACGCGTCCGCCGAGCCGCGCTTCGCCGAGTCGCGCTACTTCGCGGACTCCGCCCACCTGAACCGCGAAGGCGCCGCGATCTTCTCGCAGCGCCTGGCCGAGAGACTGGCGCCGCTCGTGCCGGGCCTACCGGGCGAGTAGCTGGAAGAGGCCCTGGAGCGCGGTCTGCGCGAGCCCGAGGGGTGCGGCCAGCAGGCTCACGCCGAACAGCGAAGGCAGGAAGATCACGGCCAGGATGGCCACCGGGCCGACGGCCGCGAAGGCGTTCCAGGCCGGACGCAGCGCTGCGGGCATCAGGCCGTCCGCGATCCGGCTGCCGTCCAGGGGCGGGACCGGCAGCAGGTTGAAGATCGCGAGGATCAGGTTCAGGAAGACCAGCATCTCGAGCAGCGGCCAGACGGCGCTCGACCCGGCTCCCGGGTCGATCCGCATCCACAGGGCCATGCCGACGGTCGCTCCGATCGCGATGGCCAGGTTCGAGAGCGGTCCCGCCGCGGCCGTGAGCACCAGCCCCGTCTCCATGCTCACCGTTCGCGAGAAGCGGGCCGGGTTGACGGGCACGGGCTTCGCCCAGCCCAGCGGCACGCCCAGCAGGGGGAGGAGCAGTCCGACCGGGTCGATGTGGGGAAGCGGGTTGAGGGTGAGTCGTCCCTGACTCGCAGCCGTCTCGTCGCCGAGCTTCCAGGCCGTCCAGGCGTGGGCGAACTCGTGCACCGTCAGCGACAGGATGACCGGCACCAGGAAGAGCACACGCTGCGCCAGCCAGTCATCGCCTTCGAATCCGAACAAGCACGGGCTCCGATCGACCGCCGCGACGCGCGGTCCGACTCAGGCGAGGTCGGGCTTGGCGCCCGCCCAGCGGTCCGGGGAGAGATCGGCCTCGTCGGCCGCCTCGGTCCCGGCGGTGGCCTCGAGGGTCTTGATCATGCTCTTCGGCACCATCGTAGGGGTGCCGTCCGCACCCCGCACCTTGAGGAAGCCGGCGTCGGCCCACAACAGCTCGCCCTCCACCCGGGTGCCCTCCATCAGGCAGATGCGCACGAAGGCGTTGCCGGTGGCCTGGGCGAGCTGGGTGGTGGATTCGATGATCAGGGAGTCCACCCGATCGAAGCGGGCGCCGCGATCGTCCACGGGAACGATGGCGCGCGTGAAGTCGTCCGCGCACAGCAGGGTCTCGTCGAGTCCTTCGCTGCGGCTCCGCCGCACCGCCAGCAGGCCGGCCTCGTTGGCGAGCGCCTCGAGCTGGGCACCGCTCCAGCCCGCCGTCCGATCCGCCAGCTCGTCGAGCGAGACGTCGTCCGCGAGCTTCTTGGTGCGGGTGTGGATGGCCAGCACTTCCGCGCGCTGCTCCCGATCGAGGGCGGGCACCTCGATGCGTCGGTCGAAGCGCCCGGGGCGAAGCAGGGCCGGGTCGAGGATGTCGGCGCGGTTGGTCGCCGCGATCACGACGACGCGGTCGTGGCTCTCGAAGCCGTCCATGCACACCAGGATCTGGTTCAGGGTCTGCTCGCGCTCGTCGTGGGCGGCGCCGATGCCGGAGCCTCGCTTGCGCCCGACTGCGTCGAGCTCGTCGATGAAGATGACCGCGGGGGCTTCCTTGGCGGCGGTCTCGAACATGTCGCGAACCCGTGCGGCGCCCACCCCGACGAACATCTCGACGAACTCCGAAGCCGAGACCAGGTAGAACTTCGCGTCGGTCTCGCCCGCGACGGCTCGCGCCAGCAGGGTCTTGCCGCAGCCGGGAGGCCCCTCGAGCAGAACGCCGCGCGGAAGTCGCACCCCCGCGTCGTTCCACCTGTCGGGGGACTTGAGGAAGTCGATCAGGTCGCCGAGCTGCTCCTTGGCGTCCCCGCAGCCCCCGACCTCCGCGAAGGTGACCTTCGAGTCTTCGATGAGGCGCGCCCGGCTCTTCTTCAGGGTCATGATGTTGCCGACCCCGCCCTGGGCGCCCTTCTTGAGGAAGTAGAGGAAGAGCCCGACCAGCACGAGCAGCGGTACCGCGGTCAGCAGCAGGGTGCGAAGGGGCTTGCTCTCTTCGCCCCAGGCCACGACGGCGCCCATGTCCGACAGGCGCTGGGTGAGCGCGTCGTCGACGACGCCGAGGGTCTGGTAGTCGTGGCCGTCCCAGCGCGACACCCGGATCTGGTTGCTCTCGATGCGGACGCCCGAGACCTCGCCGGCCTCCACGTGCTCGAGGAAGACCGCGAAGGGCTCGCTCTCGAGGGGCTCGTCCCGGGTCAGCTGGAAGAGCGCGACGAAGACGAGGATCAGGAGGACCCAGACCAGGATGGTCTTGCGCTTCTCGTTCACGGTGACACTCCGTCGCTTCGGTGGACGGAGTCCCGGATCGGTCGTCCGGGCTCTCGGCTGGATCAGAACGCGCCGAGCGCCATCAGGATCGCTCCGACCCCCGCACTCCCCAGCCAGAAGGCCAACAGGAGTGCGCTGGCCGGGCTGAGCCGTCGCGCCTGCAGGTCGGGCCCCAGGCTCCGGACCGTCCCGAAGATGAGAACGAGAAGCGCTGCGCCGGCGGCCAGCCCGCGCATCTGCAGGGCGTAGAGCAGGATCAGCGCACCGAAGGAGATGCCGCTGAGGAAGAGCACCACGCCCACCGGCCACAGCATCGGCTCGGTCAGGAAGATGCGCAGAACGCGGGTGGTGCGATCCGGGGCCTCGTCCGGGGATCGGGCTGCGGGGGTTTCGTCGCCGTCGTGGGGGGGCTCGGTCATGGGGCGGCCAAGCGTAGGGTTTGCGGCGTCCGAGCGCGCTGCTATAACAGCGCTATAGTCCCGTCCGGGCAGGTTCCTTCCCGCCCTGGATTCCTCTTCGCCCTACGCGCCCACGTAGAGAGCCGTGCCCTCCGATCCCTCCCACCTCCAGGGCGCCGCTGCGCCCCTCGATCGTCCCGCGCCGGCTGCGGGCCGTGCGCGCCGCAGCTCGGCCCCGGACAAGATCCTGCGGGCCACCGAGGCGCTGCTGCTCGAGGGCGGCGTGGACGGCATCTCGATCCGCAAGCTCTCGGACCGCTGCGGCTACTCGGCGCCGACCATCTACCACCACTTCGGGGACAAGCAGGGCCTGCTCGACGCGCTCCTCGAGGCGCGCTTCCGGGAGCTGCTCGAGCGGATGCGGGCGCGCCCGCGCGGGGCCGATCCGGCCCGTCACCTGCGCGAGATGGCCGACGAGTTCGTGGGCTTCGTGCTCGAGTTCCCGAGTCACTACCAGCTGCTGATGGTCCCGCGCGAGCGCGAGCAGCCGGTGCCCTCGCTCGAGGCCGCCCAGGCGCTGGTGGAAGAAGACCTGGCCGAGCTCCGCCGGCGGGGCTGGCTCGCGACCCGCGATCTCGACGCCGCGTTCGACGTGCTGTGGGCCGTGCTGCACGGCGTGATCACCCTCCAGCTCGGCCTGCGGACCGGAGAAGCGGCAGCGGACATGAAGGAGCTCGCCCTCGACATGGTCGAGTCGGGATTGCTGATGAGAGAAGGACCGAAGGGATGATGCGAACGACACGCGGGACGAACAGCCAGCGACTCGGCCGGGTGCTGCCCTGGATGATGTTGAGCCTGCTCGCGTGCAGCGGCGAAGAAGAGGCGGTGCGGGAGAGCCCTGCGCGGCCGGCGGTGGTGACGCCCGTGACCGTGCGGGACTTCCAGGAGCGCATCGTCGCGTCCGGCGAGTTGCTCGCCAAGCACCAGGCGGACGTGGCCGCCCAGGTGGCGGGTGAGATCACCGAGATCCTGGCCGACGAGGGCGACGCCGTGGAGGTGGACGCGGTCGTGCTCGAGATCGATCCCGAGCGGCGCAATCTCGACCTCGAGGTCGCTCGGGCGGGCCTGGGCGCCCCGCAGTCGCGCCCGCGCCGTGGTGAGCGCGGTGCGGGCCTGATCGAGCTGGCTCTCCGCCGCGATGCGACTGCCCGCCAATGCG
>JANQSB010000512.1 GCA_028284295.1 Myxococcota bacterium
CGACTTCTTCGGGGCGGGCTTCGAAGCGGTCTTCGGACATCGCGCTCTCGATCCTGGCGCGATCTCCGCGCATGGTCGTGCGAGTGTCGCGTCGCCCCCCACGGCGTGCAAGGGTCGCTCGCATGGCCAGTCGCGAGGGGTATCCTCGCGCCCGTTCGGGAGGGACGGGTGAGGGAGAGACGGTCGGGCGCGAGCGGGTGGCGAGGACTCGTGGCCCTCGTACTCGCGGGCGCAGCGTGGTCGCTCCCGGGATGCGGAGACGGCGCGCCGCAGGGTGTCACTCGCGAGATGCTCCTGGGTGCCCAGGAACGCAGCGACGCCTGGCTCCACTACGGCCGCAACTACGCGGCCTGGCGCTATGCCCCGATCGAGCTCGTCGATCGCAGCAACGTGCACCGGCTCGAGCTCCTGTGGAAGCTGGACGTGCTCGAAGGCACGAAGCTCCGCAAGGGGGGCTTCGAGGCCACCGCCCTCTTCTACGACGGCCGCCTCTTCGTGACGACGACCGACAGCCAGCTGCTCTCGATCGACGCGAGGACCGGAGAGATCCTGTGGCGGTACCTCGGCGAACCCGACGACCCCCGCCTTCCATCCTGGACCGGCCCCGTGAATCGCGGTGCCGCCATCGTCGGCCGGCGGGTCTGCATGGGAACGGGCCACGCGCGGCTCCGCTGCTTCGACGTCGATACGGGTCTTCTGCTGTGGGATCGGATGGTGGACGACTACCGCGCGGGGGCGCAGATCACCTCGGCGCCGCTGGTGGTCGACGACAAGATCGTGATCGGCGTCTCGGGGGCCGAGATGGGCGTGCGGGGCTTCATCGACGCCTACCGGGTGGAGACCGGCGAACGCGCGTGGCGATTCTGGGTCGTTCCCGCGCCGGGCGAGCCCGGGAGCGAGACCTGGGAAGGCGACTCCTGGCGACATGGCGGAGGGACCGCGTGGGTGACGGGTACCTACGACCCCGAGCTCCATCGTCTCTACTGGGGCACCGGCAACCCGGCCCCGGACTATCACGGAGGCCCCCGAGAGGGAGACAATCTCTTCACGAACTCCATCGTGGCACTCGATCCCGACAGCGGCGAACGGATCTGGCACTTCCAGACGACCCCACACGACCTCTTCGACTGGTCGGGGGTGGCCGAGCCGATCCTGGTCGACGAGACCCTCGACGGCGAGCGGGTGCCGGCCCTCGTCCAGGTGAACCGCAACGGCTACGCCTACCTGCTCGACCGGCGAGACGGACGACTGCTGCGCGCGACGCCCTACACCCGGACGAACTGGGCCTTCCTGGACGAAAACGGCAAGCCCGTGATCCGCCCCGAGCTCGCGCGTCGACGCAGCAAGCGGGTCTGCCCGGGCGGAGTCGGCGGCAAGAACTGGCCCCCCGCAGCCTTCAGCCCGCGGACGCGGCTCGTCTACATCCCACACATCGTGCGTTGCCAGACGGTGCTCCCCGGCCCCTACGAGCCCGTGTACCGCCGCGGCCTTCCCTATACCGGCGGCGTGGCCTCCTACGACGAGGCGCCCGCCGAGGGCTTCGTGACCGCGATGGACGTCGCGACGGGCGAGATCCGATGGGAGGTCGACAACCACGGTCCCAACTGGGCCGGCCTGCTGGCAACGGGCGGCGGGCTCGTCTTCGGCGGGAGCTTCGACGGGAATCTGAGAGCGTTCCACGACGAGACGGGCGAGGTGCTGTGGGAGTTCCAGACGGGCACCGGTGTGTACGCGCCTCCCACGACCTTCGTGATGGACGGCCGACAGTACCTGGGGCTCGCTTCGGGCTTCGGCAGCATGGGAAACGGAACCTCGGGACACCCGCCCCACGAGCTGCACAGCGACTACTACCTCTTCGGGCTGGCGGACGAGCCCGGTGAGTAGAGCGGCCGTCCTCATCGGTCTGTCGGGGCTGGCGGCCCTGATCGCGGGGGCTTCGGTGCGGGCCGACGTGCGGGCCTCTCTCGCTGCGGCGGCCGGGCACGAGGGTGCGCCGCTCTTCGAGCAGTACTGCTTCCAGTGCCACGGACCGGACAGCGCGCAGGCCTACGCCGACCTCTCGGCCGCACCGGCGGCCGAAAGGTCGATCGCCCAGCTGCGAGAGCTGATCTCGAAGGGACGCCCGGAGAAGGGCATGCCCGCATTCGGCGCGCAGCTCTCTCCCCTCGAGGTGCTGCTGCTGGTCGAGTACCTCCACGTGGTCCAGGGGCGTCCCATCGTCGAGCCGCCGGAGAGACCCGCACCCCGCCCTCCCGATCCCCGGCGAGAGCGCGGCCTGGAGCTGTTCCGGGGCAAGGCCCGGTGCGCGGAGTGCCACTCGCTGCTGGGCGAGGGCGGCTTCGTGGGACCCGACCTGAGCGGGGTCGGGAAGCGACTGAAGGGTCCGAAGCTGCGTCGGGCGGTCCTGCGCCCCTCGGCGAGGATCGCCGGGGACTACCGCGCGGTCGTGCTCGAGACCCGGGACGGCCGGCGCGTTCGCGGGCGCGGCCGCAACGAGACGCCGGAGACCATCCAGGTGCTCGACGAGAGCGGAGAGCTGTGGACCACCTGGTTCAAGGCCGACCTGCGGTCATTCCGCTGGGATGACCGCTCGCTGATGCCGGACGACCTGAGGGAGCGACTCAGCCAGGAGGAGTTCCTGGATCTGATGTACCTGCTGCGCCGGGTGGAGTGAGGCGGAGCCAGTCGAGCGGGGCGACCTCGAGGCGGAAGGCCGGACCTCTCCCCTGCGCGGGAGCGACGAGCAGGCTGCACTGCGCCTGCGCGCCGGGTGCGCCTCAGCCGTCGCCGCGTCCATTCTCCTTGCGGGGCGCCCGCGAGCAGGCGTAAGGTGGCAGGACCGAGGTCGACTGAACTGACCGCGGATGCTCGCGAATTTGCCGATGTCACGTCGATCTCCGCTATCCGCCAGGGGCCGATCCAGGGGCCGAGGCACCCGCCGACCCGCCGTCCGATGGACGGCCCGGGCCGCGGCGTTGCTCCTGACGCTGGGGGTGGGGCTGGCTGCGGGTCATGGGGCCGCCGACGACGGCGACTTCGCGAACTTCGAATCCGCGCACGTCCATCCGATCGCGATCTCCGACGACGGCCGCCGCCTCTACGCCGTCAACACACCGGAGGCGCGGCTCGGGGTGTTCGAGATCGGCTCGCACGGCCGGCTCGTCTTCCTGGGTGACGTCCCGGTCGGGCTCGAGCCCGTCAGCCTCGCCGTCCGTCCCGGGACCCACGAGGTGTGGGTGGCCAACCATCTGTCGGACACGGTCAGCATCGTCGACGGCCGGGCGCTGCGAACCGAGGCCACCCTGCCCGTCGGCGACGAGCCCACCGACGTCGCCTTCGCGGCGGGGCGCGCGTTCGTGAGCCTTGCCGGAAACCGGGACCACGTGGCGGTCTTCGACGCGGGAAGCCGCGAGCTGCTGACCCGGATCGAGGTCCTCGGCGACGACCCGCGCGCTCTCGCGGCGACCCCCGACGGCCGCCGGGTGGCCCTGGTCGTCCTCGAGTCCGGGAACGGAACCACCAACGTCCACGAGGCGTTCATCAGCGACGCGCGCCCGCCGCCGGACCCCTGGCCCGCGCGGGACGTGTACTTCCCGCCGTCGGTCCCGATGATGCCGGCTCCACACGCGCCGCTGATCGTGCAGCAGGACCCGGATTCGGGGCGATGGCTCGACGAGGCGGGCCAGGACTGGAGCGACGCCGTCTTCTTCGGCATCGACGCGACCCTGCCCGACTACGATCTCTTCTGGATCGACGCCCAGGCCGATCCGCCCTTCGTCGAGGAGCGCGTCTCGCGGGTGGGTACCAGTCTCTTCGACGTCGCGATCCACCCCTCGACCGGAGCCGCCTGGGTTCCCAACACCGACGCCCGCAACCTCGTCCGCTTCGAGCCGAATCTCCGCGGCCACGTGGTCGAGACCCGCGTCTCGATCGTCGCACCCGAAGGCGACGAGGTGGATCCGATCGACCTGAACCCGCACATCGATCGCAGCCGCACCCCGGGGCCGCCGGAGGAGATCGCGCGCAGCCTGTCCATCCCCGTCGATTCCGCCTTCGACCGCTCCGGAGACCGCTACTACGTGGCGGCCTTCGGCTCCTCGAAGGTCGGGGTCCTGGACGGGCGGACCGGGGAGGTCCTGCGGCGTATCGAGGTCGGCGGAGGTCCCAGCGGCCTGGCGCTCCACCCGCGCCGGAATCTGCTCTACGTGCTGGAGCGCTTCTCGAACACGATCGCGACGGTGAACACCCGCCGGGGCCGGGTCGTCGGCCGCACCGGCGTCTCCGGACCTCGCGCCTTCGACCCCAGTCCGCGCGCCGTCCGCGAGGGTCGCCGCCTGCTCTACGACGGCCAGCTGAGCTCCGGTCACGGAGACCTCTCCTGCGCGAGCTGCCATGTCTTCGGCAACTTCGACGGTCTCGCCTGGGACCTGGGCGACCCGACGGGCTACTTCCTCGCCTTCGAGGAGATGCCCTGGCTCGATGGCATCGTGCAATCGCCCCACTTCGGCTTCGATCCCATGAAGGGGCCGATGACCACCCAGTCCCTGCGCGGCCTGTCCGGCACGGAGCCCCTCCACTGGCGCGGAGATCGCGCCGACGTGCAGGCCTTCAACGGCGCCTTCGTCTCGCTCCTGGGACGCGACCGGGTGCTCTCCCCGTCCGAGATCGACCTCTTCGCCGAGTTCGTCGCCACGATCCAGTACCCGCCGAACCCCAACCGCCGGCTCGACGACAGCCTGCCCGCATTCCTGGAGGGCTTCGGCGACCCGCGTCTGGGCGAGGAGATCTTCCTCAACGTGCCGGTCCAGGGAACCCTGCGCTGCGTCGGCTGTCACGCGAGTCCGGTCGGCCACCTGCCGCTGATCCAGACCGCCGGGGGCGATCAGTCCTTCAAGATCCCCCACCTCCGCAACGTGTACGAGAAGATGGCCTACGACCCGCTGCCCCCGACCGGACCGGAGCCGGACCTCGTCAAGGGCGGCTTCGGCGTCCTGCACGCGGGCGCGCTGAGCCTGCGTGCCTTCCTCGGCCTCTCCTTCGACGGCCTCGGCGAACGGCTCCCGGACCTGGTCGCCTTCCTGCTGTCGTTCCCGACCGAGACGGCGCCCTGTGTCGGCAGCCAGCGCGACCTGCACCCAGCCGACGGTTTCGCCGGAGCGGCCTTCGTCGCGGTGCTCGCCGGCCAGGCCGCCACCGGCCGCTGCGACGCCGTCGCCCACGGCTGGCTCGGGGGCGAGCCGGTCGCCTTCGCTTACGACCCCGCGGCCGACGCCTGGCTGGCGGACCGGAAGGGACGAGCGCCTCGAAGCAGCGAGGCCCTGCTGGCCGGGCTCCAGGAGGGCGATCTCCTGACCGTGTCCGGCGTGCCCGCCGGAAGCGGCCACCGTCTGGCGCTCGATCGCGACCGGGACGGCTGCTTCGACGGCGACGAGCGCGAACGCGGGACCGATCCGGCAAGCCCCGGCACCCCGGTGAT
The DNA here is from genome assembly GCA_028284295.1 of Myxococcota bacterium. Lineage (GTDB taxonomy): Bacteria > Myxococcota_A > UBA9160 > UBA9160 > UBA4427 > JAJDAN01. The sequence continues at coordinate 5,477 of JANQSB010000512.1, forward strand.
CGACAGCGACGCCGACGGGATCTCGGACGAGACCGACCGCTGTCCGGGGTGGAAGCAGCGAGACCCGCGCCAGCGGGACCGGGACCGCAACGGTCAGCCGGACGAGTGCCAGTGCGGCGACGTGAACGACGACGGCCGCACCAGCTGGCGCGACCTCGTCGCCCTCTGGATGTACCTGAACGGGAACGGCCGCCGCGGGCTGGAGCCCGCGAAGTGCAACGTGGCCGGCGCCCCGGGAAACGACCCGGCGCTGTGCGACCATGCGGACTTGAGCGCGCTGTTCGTGCACCTGTGGTCGGGGAGCCGCGAGCCCGTCGACCTCTGCCTGCCGCCCGACCCGGGGACGGACGAGGCCGTCCTCAGCTGCGAGGACGAACCCCTGCCGAAGAAGCGCGCGCGGCGATGACGGACGAGAAGATCCGCTCGGAGTTCGTCGACGCCGGGGGATTGCGCTTCGAGGTCCACACCGCGGGCGACGATGCGAGCGACCGCCTGGCGCTGCTGCTGCACGGCTTCCCGGAGCACGCGATCTCCTGGCGTCACCAGATGCCGATGCTGGCGCGGCTCGGCTACCGGGTGTGGGCTCCCAACCAGCGCGGCTACGGCGCGAGCGCGCAGCCGGAGCGGATCGTCGACTATCGGATCGACCGCCTGGTGGGCGACGTCGCGGCCCTCATCGACGCGTCGGGCTGCTCACGGGTCACCCTCTTCGGCCACGACTGGGGCGGCGTGGTCGCCTGGGCGGCCGCGCTCTCCGAGGTGCGACCGATCGAGCGACTCGTCGTGATGAACCTCCCGCACCCGCGCCGCTTCGCGGAAGCGCTGGCCAGCTCCTGGCGACAGCGCCTCCGGTCCTGGTACGTGCTGCTCTTCCAGATCCCGCGACTGCCCGAATGGCTGCTGGGCCGCAACCGGGCCCAGCTGATCGCCGACGCCTTCCGACGGGCCACCACCCATCCCGACCGCTTCCCCGCCGACGTCATCGAGGTCTTCCGGGAGAATGCCCTGCGACCCGGGGGTCTCACGGCGATGATCAACTGGTACCGGGCTGCGGCGCGAATGCCGCGCGCCGAACGCGAGGCCCTGCTCGGGGAGGGCATGCTCGAGACCCCGACCCTGATGGTCTGGGGCGAGCACGACCCCGCCCTCGGCAAGGAGCTGACCCTCGGCACCGAAGCGCTCGTCTCGGACTTCACCATCCGCTACCTCCCGGCATCCCACTGGGTCAACCAGGACATGCCCGAGGAGACGAACGCCATCGTGGAGGCCTGGCTGACGGGCCAGGAGGTACCCGACCTCCATCCCGCAGCAGACACCACGACCGGCACCCACACCGGCACCGGGGGCAACCGGAATGGAGGGAACACCCGATGAGCGCCAGGAAGGTCAACGTGGACGGGCTCGGCAAGCTGCCCGCCTTCTGTCACGCCACGGTGGCGGGAGACACCATCTACGTCTCCGGGACGCTCGGGACCCGGGCCGGCTCCTTCGAGCTGGTCGACGGTGGCACCGGGCCGCAGACCACGCAGACCCTGCGCAACATCGAGGCCATCCTGAAGGGCTGCGGCGCCGGCCTCGAGCACCTGGTGAAGGTGAACGTCTTCCTGACCGACATGGCGACCTTTCCGGAGATGAATGCCGCCTACCTGGAGGTGATCGGGGAAGACCCGCCCGCGCGAATCACCGTGGGCTGCGCGGGGCTCGCGCTCGGCGCCGCGGTCGAGATCGACGCCATCGCCTACCTGGGCTGAGCCGGCCTGCTAGGGGGCCGAGCCGGCCTTGCGCTTGAGCTCGCAGGTCTCCCGAGCGGCCTCGTCGCAGGGGCAGTCGGCCCCCGGACCGCCGCAGGAGCCCTTGAGACGGCGCCCGTGCACCATCACACCGATGGCCATCGCCGCCATGATGGCCGCGAAGAGCAGGAAGGTGGCAAGAAAGGTCTGCATCAGGGCTCCAGGTCCACAGCGGCGCCGGCAAGGGATTCGAAGGCCGGAGTCCAGCTCGTACGGAAGGTACCGTCTTCGGCGCGGATGATGAAGTAGGCGGCCAGGCCTCGCGAGCTGGCGAGTCGGTGGCCCTCCTCGGGTCCCAACACGCTGAGGGCGGTCGCCCAGGCGTCCGCGTACATGGTCTCGGGATGCAGGACCGTGACGGAGGCCAGGCCGTGGCGCACTGGCAGCCCGCTGCGGGGATCGATCGTGTGCGAGATGCGGACACCGTCCTCCTCGTACCACGCCCGATAGTCGCCCGAGGTGGCCATTCCGGTGTCCGAGATCGAGAGCAGGCGGTGGACGGCGCGCCCTTCGGAGTCGGGCTCCTCGATGGCCACGCGCCACGGCGTGTCGTCGGCGCGCTGGCCCCGGGCCTGCAGCTCCCCCCCGATCTCCACCAGGTGTCGGGGATGGCCCCGGGAGACGAGCTCCCGGGAGACTTCGTCGACGCCGAAGCCCTTGGCGATCGCCGAGACGTCGACGACCACGTCACCCCTGCGCTTCGCGACGCTGTTGATCCCGACGCGGACCCGGTCATGGCCCACGCGCTCGCGCAACGCTGCCAGCTCTTCGGGCGTCGGCCCTCCCGGGGCCCTGGCGCCGTCGCCGAAGCCCCAGGCCTGCACCAGCGGGCGCACGGTGATGTCGAAGGCGCCCCCCGACTCCTCACCGACCGCGCGCGCGGCCTTCAATACGGTGCGGAAGGCCCCGCTGGCGGGAACGGCGCTCGTGGATTCGTGCGCGTTGAAACGGGAGATCTCGGAGTCCGGATCCCAGGTGGAGAGGGCATCGTTCACCGTCTCGATCCGCTCGACGATGGCGGCGGCCAGCTCGGCATACTCTCCCCGGGTGAGCGACGGCGCCACGAGCTTCACGACGAAGCGCGTTCCCATCGCATCGCCGGAGAACTCGAAGGTCGGCCCCTGCAGATCCGCGAAGACCAGACGATGCAGGGTCGCCGCACCCAGGACGACCGCCGCCACGAGCAGCAGGACGACGGCCCGACGCGTCAGCGGACCCTTTGCGATCGGAGCACCCACCGGGCGCGCCGATCAGCCGAAGTCGTCGAACGCGATGTTCTCGGGCTCGACCCCCAGATCCGTGAGCATCTGGATGACGGCCTCGTTCATCATGGGCGGACCGCAGATGTAGTACTCGCAGTCCTCGGGCGACTCGTGGTCCTTCAGGTAGTTGTCGTAGAGCACCTGGTGGATGAACCCCGTGAGGCCGCTCCAGTTGTCCTCCGGCAGGGGCTCCGACAGCGCCAGGTGCCACTCGAAGTTCTCGTTCTCGGACTGGATGGTGTCGAAGTCCTCGACGTAGAAGGCCTCCCTCAGGCTGCGCGCCCCGTACCAGAAGCTGACCTTCCGGTTCGTGTGGAGCCTTCGGAACTGGTCGAAGATGTGCGAGCGCATCGGCGCCATCCCGGCACCGCCCCCGATGAAGATCATCTCGTTCTCGGTGGGCTTCGCGAAGAACTCGCCGTAGGGCCCCGAGATCACCACGTCGTCGCCCGGCTTCAGGTTGAAGATGTAGGAGGACATGATGCCCGGCGGGACGTCCGGCATGCGCGGCGGCGGCGACGCGATCCGGACGTTGAGCATGATGACGCCCTTCTCTTCCGGGTAGTTGGCCATCGAGTAGGCACGCTCGACCGACTCGCTCACCTTCGAGACGTACTTCCACTGGTCGAACTTGTCCCAGTCGCCCCGATACTCGTCCTCGACCACGAAGTCCTTGTAGGCGACCTCGTGGGGCGGGCACTCGATCTGGATGTAGCCCCCCGCCCGGAAGGGCACCTCTTCTCCTTCCGGAAGCTCGAGGACGAGCTCCTTGATGAAGGTCGCGACGTTGTGGTTCGAGCGCACCTTGCAGGTCCACTTGCGGACGTTGAAGACCTCCGCCGGGATCTCGATCTTCATGTCCTGCTTGACCTTCACCTGGCAGGACAGCCGGCAGCCCTCCCGGGCCTCTCCCCGGCTGATGTGGGTGAGCTCGGTGGGCAGGATCTCCCCGCCGCCGTCGAGGACCTTGACCTCGCACACGCCGCAGGTGCCCTGGCCGCCACACGCGGAGGGGATGAAGATCTGGTTCTCGGCCAGGGTGTTGAGCAGGGTCGAGCCGGCCGCGGTGGTGATCGCGTGTTCCGGGTCGCCGTTGATGTCGATCGTGACGTCGCCGCTCTGCACCAGGCGGCTCTTGGCCGCGAGCAGGACCACCACCAGCACGAGGATGGTGACGGTGAAGCCGACGACGCCGAGGAGGACGGTTTCCATGGAGATCGCTTCCTAGAGCTGGATTCCGGAGAAGGCCATGAAGCCCACGGACATCAGGCCAACGACGATGAAGGTCGCGCCGAGCCCCCGGAGCGGCGGCGGCACGTTGCTGTAGCGGAGCTTCTCGCGGATGGCGGCCAGGGCCGTGATCGCGAGGGCGAAGCCGATGCCCGAGCCGGCACCGAAGACCGTCGCCTCCCCGAGGCCGTAGTCGCGCTCGGCCATGAAGAGCGACGACCCGAGGATCGCGCAGTTCACGGCGATCAGGGGCAGGAAGACGCCCAGCGCGTTGTAGAGCCCCGGCGAGTAGCGGTCGAGCGCCATCTCGACGATCTGCACCGTGGCGGCGATGGTGCCGATCATGACCAGGAACTTGAGGAAACCGAGGTTCGCCTCGGGCAGCCCGATCCAGGAAAGGGCGCCTTCCACGAGGAACTTCGAGTTCAGGAACTGATTGAGCGGCGTCGTGACGGTGAGAACGAAGACCACCGCCCCACCGAGGCCGATGGCGGTGTCGATCTTCTTCGAGACGGCCAGGAAGCTGCACATCCCGAGGAAGAAGGCCAGAGCCATGTTCTCAACGAAGATGGCCTTCGTGGCCAGGCTCAAGTAGTGCTCCAACATGGAACTCCTCCTCCACTTGCTCGGGCTTCCAGGCGCGCACCGCCCAGATGAAGCAGCCGATCAGAAAGAACGCCGCAGGGGCCAGCACCATCAAGCCGTTCGGCTCGTACCAGCCTCCCTCGTTCACGGTCCGCAGGATGGTCACACCGAAGAGCTTCCCACTGCCGAAGAGCTCCCGGATGAAGGCGACGACCATCAGCACGACGGCGTAGCCGAAGCCGTTCCCCAGTGCGTCCATCGCGGAGATCCGCACCGGGTTCTGCATCGCGAAGGCCTCGGCGCGACCCATGATGATGCAGTTGGTGATGATCAGACCGACGAAGACCGACAGCTGCTTCGAGATGTCGAAGACGAAGGCCTTCAGGACCTGATCGGTCACGATCACCAGGGACGCGATGATGGTCAGCTGCACGATGATGCGGATGCTGGCCGGCACCTGGTTGCGGATCAGGCTCACCGCCACGTTCGAGCCGAGGAGCACGGCGATCACCGCCAGGCTCATCACCAGGGAGGTCTCGAGCTTGGTCGTGACCGCCAGCGCCGAGCAGATGCCCAGCACCTGGAGCGCGATCGGGTTGTTGTTGAAGAGCGGGTCGAGCAGTGCGTCGCGATCGGCCGACATCAGGTACTTCCTCCAACTCGCTGGGCCGAGAGATAGGGACCGAAGCCATCGTTCCCCAGCCAGAAGCGGACCAGGGCACCCACCCCGCGGCTGGTGATGGTCGCCCCCGAGAGTCCGTCCACGCGGTAGGGATCGACGTCGGCCGGACCGGCCATTCCCTTGATCACGTCGATCACCGCCCGGCCGTTGTCGTCGTAGGCCTTCCGCCCGGGCCACAGGGCCTGCCAACGCGGATTGTCCACCTCCCCGCCGAGCCCCGGCGTCTCGCCGTGCTCGTAGAAGGTGATGCCGACGACGGTCCGCATGTCGGCAGCCAGGGCGATGTAGCCGTAGAGGGTGGACCACAGACCCTGGCCCGAGATGGGAACGATGACGGCCTGCAGACGGCCGTCCTCGAGGTAGCGGAAGATCTGGCCCTGGTTGGGCACCCGGCGCACCTTGGCCGCGTTGGCGGGAGCGACCCGGCTGGTGTCGGGGTCCTTGGCGGCCTTGCGCTGGTCGAAGCCGGTCGCGTCCATTCCCTCGAGGACCGCCCCGCTCTCCAGGTCGACGATCTCGGCGACGATCTTGTCGGCGAAGCGACGGGAGATCTCGTCCCGGGACAGCGACTCGCCCTTCGCCAGCAGACCCGCGACCTCGAGCACGCGCTTCTGGCGGTCGAGCTCGACGTTCGCCTTCTGGCGGTCTTCCAGCAGCACCGCCGCGCCCGACACGAAGACCGAGCAGACGGCGCACACCGCCGCGGCGAAGAGCAGGATGTAGCTCGTACTATGTTGCATAGCCGGCTTCCCTCCTGCGGATGTTGGCCTGCACGATGAAGTGGTCGATCAACGGCGCGAACATGTTCATGAACAGGATCGACAGCATCATTCCTTCGGGATACGCGGGATTGACGACGCGGATCAGGACGCACAGGACCCCGATGCCGACGCCGTAGTACCACTTGCCGGAATTCGTGAACGCGGACGACACCGGATCGGTCGCCATGAACACCATCCCGAAGGCCCAGCCCCCCAGCACGAAGTGCCAGTAGAAGGGCACGGCGAAGAGCGGGTTCGTGCTCGACCCCACGGCGTTCAGCAGCAGGGCCGTGCCGACGGTCCCGGCGGTCACACCCGCCATGGTTCGCCAGGACCCGATGCGGGTGACCAGCAGGAAGAGCATCCCGAGCAGGCAGGCGAAGGTCGAGGTCTCTCCCATCGATCCCGGGATGCGGCCGAAGAAGGCCGCCCACCAGCTGGCCGTGTCGAGGACGCCGGCCGTGACCGCCGCCTGGGCGAGCCAGGTCGCGCCGGTGAAGGAGTCGACCCCGGCGAAGTTGGCGGCGATCCAGGGAGCGTCGCCGCTCATGTAGGCGGGATAGGCGAAGAAGAGGAAGGCGCGACCGACCAGCGCGGGGTTGAGGAAGTTCATTCCCGTACCGCCGAACACCTCCTTGCCGAAGATGATCCCGAAGGCGATCCCCAGGAAGACCATCCACAGCGGGATGGTCGGCGGCAGGGTCAGGGGAAAGAGCATTCCGCTGACCAGGAAGCCCTCGTTCACCTCGTGCTTTCGGATGATCGCGGAGCTGACCTCGACGATGCCGCCCGCGACCATGGTGGTGATCAGGACCGGCAGGTAGTACAGGGCGCCGTGGACCACGCAGAGGACCGGGTTGGTGTTCGTGAAGGAGAAGCCGAGCTGGGTGAGCAGCCAGCTCTGCCAGTTGTCGAGGGGCACACCGCCGCTCGCGATGGCGAACTGCGCCTGATACCCCGTGTTGTACATGGCCCAGAGGATGCAGGGCAAGAGCGCGATGACGACGCTGAACATCATCCGCTTCAGGTCCATCCCGTCGCGCACGTGGGAGCCGGTGGGCGTCACCTCCCCCGTCGTGTAGAGGATGGTGTCGTGCATCTCGTAGAGCGGGTAGAGCTTCTCGAGCTTCCCGCCCTTCTCGAAGAGCGGCGCGGCCTTGTCGAGCGCGTCGCGAATGGGATCCATCAGCCTTCCTTCTCCAGGATCTCGAGGTTCGCGCGCAGGACGGGCCCGTAGTTGGTCTTGCCCGGGCACACGAAGGTGCAGAGCGCGAGGTCCTCCTCGTCGAGTTCGAGCGCGCCCAGCCTCTCGGCCTGCTCCACGTCTCCCACCAGGAGCGAGCGCAGCAGGAAGGTCGGGAGGATGTCGAGCGGCATGACGTCTTCGTACATGCCGATGGGCACCATGGCCCGCGGCGAGCCGTTCATGGCCGTCGAGAAGTCGAAGCGCTTCCGGGAGAAGAGCTTCGACAGGTAGATCGGGAAGATCGAGAAGGCGTCGAAGCCGGGGGTGAGCCAGCCCATGAGCACCCTCTCCTTGCCTTCGCGCAGGACGGTGAGCTGCCGGTCGTAGCGGCCGAGGAAGCCGAAGGCTTCGCCCGCCGCCTTCTTGCCGGAGAGCGCGGAGCCGGCGATCAGACGCACCTCCTCGTCGCCGGCCTCACCGCGGACGTCGTCGCCGGCCGTGTCCGCGACATCGGCACCGCGTCGCGTGGCGACCAGGCACGGATCCCGCACCGGCGGCCCCGCCACCGAGACGGTTCGGGACACGTCGAGCTTGCCCGTCGCGAAGAGCGATCCGATGGCGACCACGTCCCCATAGCCCACGTGCCACACCACGCGCTCGCGGTTGACGGGACAGAGCCGATGGATGTGCAGACCGACGGTGCCGGCGGGGTGCGGTCCGCTGAAGTGCTCCACCTGGACCGGAGCCGTCACGGCCTTGTCGATCCCCGAGATCGGATCCACGCACAGGTAGGTGGGCCCATCGCAGAGCTTGGAGAGGACCTGCAGGCCGAGGTCGAAGTCCGCCGCACGACCGTCCAGCACCACCTCGGGCAGCGGCGCCAGGGGATTCGTGTCCATCGCCGTCACGAAGAGCGCCGCCGGGGCGGTGTCGATCGCGGGAACCTTGCTGTAGGGCCGGGTGCGCAGTGCCGTCCACTCGCCGGACTCCACGAGCAGCGCCACCACCTCCTCGCGACTGAGCGCGGAGCCCGCCTGGCCCGTGTAGCTCTCGAAGGAGGCGAGCTCCGAGTCCGGAACGGCGCCCGGGTCGTCGGCCTCGCGTTCTGCCGACGAGAGATCGATCACGACCGACTGCAGCGCCCGGCGCGCCCCGCGGTTCACCCCGATCACCCGCCCGGCGCCGGGGGCGGTGAAGAGCACCCCGGGGTTCTTGCGGTCCTCGAACAGGACCTCGCCGCGCCGGACCGATTCGCCCTCCTTGACGCGCATCGCCGGCCGCATGCCCGGGAAGTCGTCGGCCATGACGGCGACACGCTGGGGTCTCGCATGTCGCCGCACGACCTGGATCGGCGCACCGCTGATGGGGAGGTCGAGTCCCTTCTCGATCTTGTGAAGAGCCATGTGGGTCGGTTCTCGGCTTCTCTCTGTCCGGCAGTTCGTTGCGAGCCTCGCGCGCCCCGTCTCCGTCTCCGGCGCGTCCGGCCATCGGTTCTGGCACGGCTTCGATCTCGGTCGGAGGAAAGCGGCCCGCCAGGCTCTCCGAGCTCGTCTCTGGAAACTGCTCTTCGAGCCCGCTCCGGCGACCCACGATCGGGGGGGAGGTCCCTCGCAGCGGGCCAGAGAGTAGAGGGACCCCGGCAATCCGACAACGTATCTGCCCGCCCAAAATGGCGATTTCCCGGAGGCGTCCGCGGGTCACGCCAGCAGTTGCCGGTCGGAGGTCGTCTCCGCTTGGCCTGGGGCGGGCTCGGGGCGTACAGTAGAGCGGTG
>JANQSB010000517.1 GCA_028284295.1 Myxococcota bacterium
GCCGCAGCCATGCTGCGCGACGTCGTCGCCGCGCCCCGCGCGGCGCGTCGCGTGCACCGGGTGGCCGTCACGACCCCCGACGAGGAGGTCGCCGCCATCGCCCGGGAGGCCGGGGCCGAGGCGCTGGTTCGGGACGACCCCGGCCTGAACGCGTCGATCGACGCAGCCGCGGAGCTGCTGGCCCGCAGCGGCGAGCCGTTCCTGGTGGTGCTCGGCGACGTCGCGGGCGCGCTGCCCGGCGACCTGGACGCCCTCTTCGAGGCCCTCGACGATCTCGCCGAGCCGGCCGCGGTGCTCGCCCCCTCGAGCGACGGTGGCAGCTCGGCGCTCCTGCGCGCACCCTGGGACGCCATCCCCAGCCGCTTCGGACCCGACAGCGGCAAGCAGCACCGCGACGCCGCCGCCGAGGCGGGCGTGTCCTTCCGGGAGCTTCCACTCGCTTCGCTCGCCCTGGATCTCGACCTTCCCGAGGACGTCGAGCAGTTCCTGGCCACACCGGGCGGAGGCCGCGAGACCCGGCGCGCGCTCGCGGAGCTGGACCTGCGCGCGGAGGGCTCGTGAGCGAGAGGAAGCGCGTCCAGCTCACGGCGCTCGAGGGAATCCCCGCCGTCGAACCCGGCGACGATCTGGCCGGCCTGATCGCCGACTCGGCCGACCGGGCCGGGGTGTCCCTCGACGGTGGCGTGCTCGTGGTCTGCCAGAAGGTCGTGTCCAAGGCCGAGGGGCGTCTGGTGGCCCTGGCCGACGTCGAGCCGTCCGACGAGGCGCGGAAGATCGCCGAGGAGGACGACAAGGACCCGCGCCACGTCGAGGTGGTGCTGCGCGAGACGGTGCGAGTCGTGCGCCGCGGACACCGGGTGCTCATCAGCGAGACCCGGCACGGCTTCGTGTGCGCGAACGCGGGGGTCGACCTGTCCAACAGCACCGGCGAGGACGTGGCCGTGCTGCTGCCCGTCGATCCCGATGCTTCCGCGGCGCGGCTCCGAGCCGACCTGGAGGCGAGGTCCGGCGGCCGCCTGGCCGTGGTGGTGACGGACACCTTCGGGCGTCCGTGGCGAGAGGGCCTGGTGGACGTGGCGATCGGCTGCGCGGGCATCGACCCCATCCTCGACGTCCGCGGGAGCCTCGACCTCGGCGGACGCGAGCTGCTCGTCACCACCAACGCCACCGCAGACCAGCTCGCCGCGGCGAGTGGACTCCTGATGCTGAAGGACAGCGGCATCCCCGCGGTCTGGGTCAGCGGGGTCGAGGTGCGGGGCGACGGTGGGGTGGCCGGAACCTTGCGCGACCCCCAGACCGACCTGTTCCGCTGAGCCCCTCTGCTGCCCGCGCCGAAGCGGGGGCGGGCCGTCAGCGCACCGACTGCACCAGGGTTCGGTAGGCCTCGTGGTCGTCGAGGATGCGAAGGCCGAAGCCGCTCCGCCGGGCCTGACCGGCAGGCGCGGTCCACCAGACCAGCCCGCGCACCTCGATCTCGGCCTTGCCCGGCTCGCGGAGATTGAGCTCCAGCTCCGTCCCCTCCTCCGGGATCGCCAGGGTGCCCACGAAGAGGCCTCCCTCGCTCACGTTCCTCACCTCGCCCGTACCCTTGAAGGCGCCGGCCTTGAAGTCCACGGGAATCTTCGTTCGCACGCGATCAGTCGTCATGCCGGAACTTTCGGGCGCAAGGCCGCGAGTCGCGGTGACGCCGATCACCTTCGGGTGCCGATCATCAGGATCTGGCACGGCTTCATCACGTAGCGGCTGCCCGCGATCCAGCGCAGGGGACCCGCCCGGGCCAGCCAGCGCAGGCTGCCCGCGACGACCCCGCGCAGCGGATGCCCCCGCCGCCGCCAGGCACCGTGGCTGAAGGGAACACGACCGAGCTCGTCGTCGACCGGCAGCCATTCGCCGTCCCGTTCGCTCGCCAGCCGCGTGTCCTCGGCCGCGAAGTCGAGGTCGCGGAAGAGCGCCTGCACGCCGTCGGGGGTGAAGCGCCAGTAGTCGGACGGATAGGCGTGGAGCTTCCAGACGAAGGGAACGGCGATGCACGCGGCACCCCCGGGCTCGAGCAGACCGACGATGTTTCGCGCCATCTGGAAGGGCTGCTCGCAGTGCTCGAGCACGCTCATGCAGAAGACCGAGCCGAAGCGGCGACCCCCGAGCGCCGCGTCGATCGTCGCGAAGTCCGCGGTCAGGTCGAGGGCGAGGTCGACCCCCGGGCCGGCCTTCGTGTCGACGCCCAGCCAGTCTCCCCGCCCGGCGAAGAGCTCGCGCAGTCCGGGATCGCTGCCGTAGTCGTGGGAGCCCACCTCCAGCCAGGGTCCGCGGAAGCGTTCGGCCCGCTCTTCGACGTAGAGACGTTGATTCAGGTCGCCCAAGGTGTCCTCGGGACCGGCTCAGGGATCGCTTCGCTCGGCTGCGCCCGCTGGCCCGGTCGGGCCGACTGCCCCGACGATCGCCTGCCAGGCCGTGTCGAGCCCCTGCCTGGCGCTCGACGAGGTCGCGATCAGGCGGCGTCCTTCGGGCATGCGGTCCTCGACCTGGGCGGCCAGCTCCTTCAGCCGCTTGGCGCGACGCATCGGCTTCAGCTTGTCGGCCTTGGTGACGAGCACCTGCCACGGGACCGCTCGCTCGGACAGCCACTCGAGCAGCAGGGTCTCGTCCTCCGAGAAGTCGCGACGCAGGTCCTGCAGCAGCACCGCCAGCCGCAGGGGCGGTCGCGACTCGAGGTAGCCCTCGATGAGCCTGCCCCAGCTCTCGCGTTCCTTGCGGGAGACCTTGGCCCAGCCGTAGCCCGGGAGGTCCACCAGAAGCAGCTCGGCGGCGGGCGTGCGGACCTGGTAGAAGTGGATGAGACGGGTCTTGCCGGGCGTCGAGCTCGTACGGGCGAGCTGCTTGCGACCGACCAGGGCGTTCAGCAGGCTCGACTTGCCGACGTTCGAGCGGCCCAGAAAGGCCACCTCCGGCAGGCCGGTGTCGGGAAACTGGTCGGTGCGACCGCACGACGCCAGCAGCTCGGCCTGGAGGATCTTCACACCGATACCGCCCGGCCCGGCCCTTCGTCGGCGATCTGCTCCAGCGCCGGCGCCAGCCGCCGCAGCCCTTCCTCGATCCGTTCCTCGGCCACCGCGTAGCAGAAGCGCAGTCGGCCCTCCCCCGCGTCGCCGAAGTCGATGCCCGGCGTGGTGGCCACGTGCGCCCGCTCGAGCAGCCGGGACGCCAGCGCCCGCGAGTCCGCGCCGAAGCGACGCGCGTCGGCCAGCACGTAGAAGGCGCCCTCGGGAACGTGCTCGACGCCGAACCCCAGGCCTCGCAAGCCTTCCACCAGCCGGTCGCGCCGCTGCGCGTAGAGGCGCCGCACGGGCTCCAGCGTCTCCGCCCCCTGCTCGAGAGCGGCGATGGCCGCGTCCTGGACGAAGGAGCTGACCGAGATGAAGAGGTTCTGGGCCAGGATCCGGGACGGCCGCTGCGCCCACTCGGGCAGGACCAGCCAGCCCAGCCGGAAGCCCGTCATCGCGTAGCGCTTCGACAGGCCGTCCAGCACGAAGGCATCGCCGCGCGTGGCCTCCTCGAGCTGCAGGACCGACTGTCGCGGTGCGGCTCCGTACACGAGGCCGTCGTAGATCTCGTCTGCCACCAGCGGCACCCCCATCCCCGCGAGCTCGCGCAGGGTCTCGAGGGGCTGGACCGCACCGGTGGGGTTCGCCGGAGAGGCCACCACGATGGCGCGGGTGCGCGGACCCACGACGCGCCGGACCGCTTCGGGGTCGATGTGGTGTCCCCGGGCCGCGTCGGTCTCGACGAATACGGGCTCACCGCCGCAGAAGCGCACGAAGTTGGGGTAGCAGGGGTAGTGGGGGCTGGGGACGACGACCTCGTCGCCCGGCTCGAGCAGCAGGGAGAAGGCCACCAGCATCGCGGGCGAGGTACCGCTGGTCACCAGCACGCGCTCGGGCGACACCGCGACTCCGAAGCGCGCGCGGTAGTCCCGGGCGATGGCCTCGCGAAGCTCCGGAAGACCGCGGCTGTCCGTGTAGCGGGTCCGCCCCGCCGCCAGCGCTCGTCGCGCCGCCTCGACCGCCGCGGCCGGTGGATCGAAGTCGGGCTCGCCGAGCTCGAGGTGGACGATGTCGTGGCCTTCGCGCTCCAGCTCCTGGGCGCGCTCGAGCACCTCCATCGCCAGGAAGGGCTCCAGCAGCTCGAGCTTTGCGGGCGGGCGTGCCATGGGAGCCGGGATACTTCCGCACGCCGGGGGGTCGAAGCGACCCGCAACTCGACGTGGCACCACAAACGTCTGTTTTCATTGCGCTTTTGGCGCCGCTCGGTTTGACGCTGACCGGGCCCGGTGATACCTTGAGGCTTCTTCCCCGGCGTCCTCCCCCCGATTCGGGCGCCGTGAAACGAGACGGACGCATGTCGAGTTCCCCGCAAGACGCGCCTCGAGAAGCCGGTCTCTCGAAGGGCGCCCAGCTGACGCTGGGAGCGCTCGTCGTAGCGGGACTGCTCGCGTGGTACGGCTACTCGAACATCGGCTCGGAGTCGTTCACCTACTACCAGACCCTCGACGAGTTCGTGGCCGCCAACCGCGGCGCCGGGGACGACGGGCTGCGCGTGCACGGCTACGTCGCGGCCCGGTCGATCGAGCGCGATCTCGAGGGCCGACAGGTGCGCTTCGTGGTCCAGAACGATCCGCCCCACGCGGCGCCGGCGTCCGACGGCGCCCGGCTCGCCGTGATCTACGCCAGCCTCGAGACGCCGGACCTCTTCAAGGACGGTGCCGAGGTCGTCGTCGAAGGACGGCTGCAGAGCGAAGGCAGCGGTACGGTCTTCGTCGCCGACAACGTGATGGCCAAGTGCCCGTCGAAGTTCCAGGCCGAGGTCGGCGCCGAGACGGCCGGGATCACGCCCGGAGGCCCGGCGGGCACCGAGGCCCTCTGAACCAGGCCGGGCTGGCGCCGCCATTCCATCGGGCGGACCCTCCCGGCTCCTCTTGCCACCCCGCGCCCCAACCCCGCATCCCGACGGAGACCCCTTGTCCGACATCGGCCTGTACTCGCTTCGCTTTGCCCTGGCCGTGGCCGTCTTCGGCGTCGGAGCGGGCGTCGCCGCGGGATGGAAGCGCCGCGCGGACTGGACGCTGGTGGCCGAGCGCAGCGTGCTCGCCGTCTTCGCGTTCGTGTCGATCTCGATGCTCGCGCTCTTCTGGGCCCTGGCCCAGAACGACTTCACGATCGCCTACGTGATGCAGCACTCGGCGCGCTCCATGACGCTGCCCTACCGGCTGGCCGCGCTGTGGGGCGGCCAGTCCGGCTCGCTGCTCCTGTGGGCGTGGATGCTCGGCGTCTTCGGAGCGATCACCGTCCTGGCGAACCGACAGAAGAACCGCAGCCTGATGCCCTGGGTGGCCGCCGTGCTGCTCGCGAACGCCTGCTTCTTCCTGGTGCTGCTGAACTTCGTGACGGTGCCCTTCGACCGTCTGCCCGCCGGCCGGGTGCTGTCGGACGGCAACGGCCTGAACCCGCTGCTGCAGCACCCCCTGATGACCATCCACCCGCTGATGCTCTACACGGGCTTCGTGGGATTCGTCGTGCCCTTCGCGTTCGCGTTCGCAGCCCTGGTGACGGGCGAGCTGGGCACCACCTGGTTCCGCACCACGCGGCGCACGACCCTCGTCGCCTGGTCCTTCCTCGGCTACGGCCTGATGCTCGGCGGACGCTGGGCCTACGAGGTGCTGGGCTGGGGCGGCTACTGGGCCTGGGACCCGGTGGAGAACGCCGCGCTGATGCCCTGGCTCGCCGCCACCGCCTACCTGCACTCGGTGATGATCCAGGAAAAGCGCGACATGCTGAAGATCTGGAACCTGGTGCTGGTGGGCCTGACCTACTCGCTGTGTCTCTTCGGCACCTTCCTGACCCGCAGCGGTGTCGTGCAGTCCGTCCACTCGTTCACGAACAGCGGCTGGTTCGGCTTCATCTTCCTCGCCTACGTGGGCGTGGTGGCGTTCGCCTTCTTCGCGGCGGTGCTCTACCGCCGCGAAGAGCTGCGGAGTCCCCGCAAGCTCGAGTCGATGGTCTCCCGGGAGGCCGGCTTCCTGCTCAACAACTGGGCCTTCATGGCGCTCCTGGTCGTGGTGTTCTGGGGAACCATGCTGCCCGTCTTCTCGGAGACGATCTCCGGCCAGCGAACCACCGTCGGACCGCGTTTCTTCAACACCATGGCGGGTCCGCTGGGGCTCTTCCTGCTCTTCCTCACCGGGGTCGGCCCGCTGATCGCCTGGCACCGGGCATCGCTCGCGAGCATCCGCAAGCAGTTCGCCCTCCCGGCCGCGGTCGGGGTGGCCGTGGGCCTGGCGACCGCTGTGATGCTGTGGGGTCGCATCGGCGTCTTCACCCTGGGCTGCTGGGCGCTCGGCGCCTTCGTGACGGCGACCGTGCTGCAGGAGTACGGCCAGGCGATCCGCGCCCGCATACGCCTGCACGGCGAATCGGCGTTGCGCGCCCTCGCCACCCTGCTGCAGAAGAACCAGCGCCGCTACGGCGGCTACGTGGTGCACCTGGGCATCGTCTTCATGATGATCGGCTTCTCGGGTGGCTTCTTCAACGAGGAGACGCTCGAGAACGTGCAGCCCGGGGACTCGGTCGCACTCCACGACTACCGGCTTCGCTACCTGACCGCCAAGCCCATCCCGGCCCAGCACTACGGCGGTGCCAAGGCCCGGGTCGCGCTCTACCGCGAGGACGAGCCGGTCAAGATGCTGCTTCCCGAGAAGCGCATGTACTGGCTCGAGCAGCAGCCCACCTCGATTCCCGCCATCCACTCGACCCTGAACGAGGACCTGTACCTGGTGCTCACCGCCATCGAGCAGGACGGCTCGGCCACCCTGAAGGTCTACCGGAACCCGCTGGTCAACTGGATCTGGATCGGAGGACTGGTCCTCATCCTGGGCAACGTGCTGATCCTGTGGCCCCATCCCGAGCGGCGCGGATCGCGTCCGGCATGAGCCGGCGTCGCAGTCGGCGGTCGCGGGCGCTCCCGTGCCTGCTCGCCGGGGTCGGGCTCTGCCTGGCTTCGATCACCCACGCGCAGACGAATCCGCACCCCGTCACACCCCAGGGCGGGGCCTCCTCACTGCCGACGGGTCCGGGCACGCTCCGGGGCATCGTGGTGGACGCCGACGACCCGCTGGCGACGGCGGGGCTGACCGTCGCCCTCTACGCCCTCCAGCCCGAC
>JANQSB010000523.1 GCA_028284295.1 Myxococcota bacterium
TGACTTCTGGGAACGGAAGCTCGTCAAGCCCGGCACCGTGCTGTGTCTGATGGACGGCGAGTACCGGGGCAAGCGCTCGATGATCCGGCCCACACCGCATCGCTTCGCCGGCGAAGCCGGAGCCCGGGTCGTCGTGCGGGCGGTGAACGACGGTCGCGCGTGGCTCAACGGGGACTTCGAGTTCAACCCGGTGCAGCTCGCCGGGCACCACTACTGGACGGTCGAGGGCCTCAACGTCTACAACAGCCGCGGCCCGGCGGTGGCCGTCGCGGGAATCTCCCAGAAGGGCGACCGCGACCAGGTCCCTGTCGAGCACGTGATCCTGCGTCGGATCGTCGCCTGGCGGGACTGGCTGCCCTACGGAAGCGAGGACGAGTACGCGGCCATCGGTGGCGCCAACACGCACGTCTTCAGCCTGGCGGATGCATCCGACGTCCTCGTCGAGGACTGTGCGGGCTTCGGGTGGGCGCGGAAGATCTTCCAGAACTACCGGTCGAAGCGCGTGGTGATCCGTCGGAGCTGGGCGCGCTGGGACGGACGCCACCCCTACAAGGGGGGCAACAAGGCCGCCTTCTCCTGCGCGTACACCGCCTACGATGCGTTGTGCGAGAACCTGATCGCCACGGTGGGCGGGTCGCGGGAGCCTGCGGCCCAGCCCGCTGACTATCAGCCCTCCGTCCATCTGCTGGCGACCGACGGGGTGTCGGTCGGGATGCGCTGGCTCGAGCCGGCCCGGCGCGATCCCTTCGACCTCGGGCTCCGCATCCTCGGCAGCCTGGCCTACGCACCGCCCGACTCGCCCCTCGAGCGCGTCACGGGCCTCCTGATCGGCGGGAACGTGTATCCCTCCAAGGGACAGAAGGGGGTGCTGCTGCAGGACGTCGCGGTCGCGCTCTCGAACTCGGTGAAGCCGGCCGCGGCCCTGCAGAGCTGTGACGACGATCCCGAGAAGCATGCCGACGGCTGCTCGTGGGAGCGTCGGGCGGACCGGGCGACGGCTCCCCTGCAGGCGCGGGACCTGACCCTGGTGGCGGCCCGCAAGAAGGCGAAGATTCGCGACGACTGGCAGCAGGACAACGTGTCCCAGCGGCCCTGGTCGAAGCGCGGCGATCTCTACCGGAGCGAGACCGGCGCGTCGCTCTGTCGCCGCTGGGTGGACGGCCGCGAGACGCCCGTCCCGCTGTGGCCCTGGCCCATGCAGGACCGGATCCTCGAGGCGACCCAGCGCTCGAAGTGGCGCACGGCCGACGTGATGGGCGAGATCAGCGAGCTGTTCGGTCCGCCGCCCCCGGAGTGCACCGCCGACTGAGCCAGCTGGCGCATCGCGCGGAAGCCCGCTGTGGCAGGAAGACCCGCAGGACGGCGGCCGGCGCGGGGTCGCAACCCGTCGGCAGTTCTTCCCGCCGTTGAAAGGCAGAGGCTCTTGGGTGACTTTTGCCTCGTGCCGTCGCGCCCGAGTGGTGCGCCTGGGGGGCGCGTGGGAAGTACCGTCAACACCCGTCAGGGGAAGCTGCAGGGCGAGACCCAGGGAGGCGTCGAGGTCTTCAAGGGCATCCCCTTCGCGGCCCCGCCGGTCGGCGAGCTCCGCTTCCAGGCGCCGCAGCCGCCCCCGCGCTGGAAGGGTGTCCGGCGCGCCAGCCGCTACGGTCCGGCCGCTCCGCAGATCGGCCCGGTCAACCGCCTGATCCGGACCGTCATCGGGGCGGCGGGAAGCAAGCAGAGCCAGGATTGCCTCTACCTGAACGTCTGGACGCCGGGCTGCGACCGCCGGCGGCGGCCGGTGATGGTGTGGATCCACGGCGGCGCGTTCATCCTGGGCTCCGGCTCTACGCCGATCTATGCCGGCGGCCGCCTCGCCCAGCGCGGCGACGTGGTCGTGGTGACCATCAACTATCGCCTCGGGGCGCTGGGCTTTCTCAGCTGGGAAGGGCTGGGCGTCGCCGGGGAGCGACCCCCTGCGAACCTCGGAACCCGCGACCAGATCGCTGCGCTCGAGTGGGTCCGCGACAACATCTCCCGCTTCGGCGGCGATCCGGGCAACGTGACCGTCTTCGGTGAGTCGGCGGGAGCCATGAGCACCGGGACCCTGCTCGGCATCCCCCGGGCGCGAGAGCTCTTCCACAAGGCGATCCTCCAGAGCGGCGCGGCCCACAACGTCTCACAGCGCGACGTCGCGGCCCGCGTCGGGGCCCACTTCGTCGACTATCTCGAGATCTCCGGCGACCCCGTAAAGGAGCTCGGCGAGCTGCCGGTCACCCGCCTGATGCGCGCGCAGGCGCGCACGACGGCGCGCGTCGGGCTCGAAGACGGGATCATGGCCTGGCAGCCCTGCGTCGACGACGACCTGATCCCCGAGACGCCGCTGCAGGCCATCGGCCGGGGTGACGCCGCCGACATTCCGATCCTGATCGGGACCAACCGCGACGAGTTCAAGCTCTTCATGGCCGCCGACCGGATCCGCCTCGACGACCGCCGCCTCGAAGAGCGTCTGCGGGCGCTCATGCCCGGTGCCGACTCCGAGGGAAATCCGATCGCCGACAAGGCCCTCGAGGCGTACGCGCATGCCGTGGGCCCGCGCGGTCGCGAGGCGTCGGAGCGCTGGGCGGCCTTCCAGAGCGATCGGATCTTCCACTACCCCGCCGTGCGGCTGGCCGATTTGCAGGCCGACCACCAGCCGCGGACCTACGCGTACCTGTTCGAGTGGGTGCCGCCGCTGGTGGGCCGGGCGCTCGGGTCGTGCCACGGCCTCGAGCTCCCCTTCGTGTTCGGCGGAGTCAAGACGGCGCTGCTGCGCGCCGGGCTGGTCGCGAACCCGTCGGCCCAACGCCTGTGCGACCGCATCCAGGACGCCTGGATCGCGTTCGCACGGGACGGCGAGCCCGGCCACGAGGGGCTGCCGGACTGGCCCGCGTACTCGCGCTTCTGCCGCTACACCATGACCCTGCGAGACCAGTGCACCCTGCGCGAGGACCCGCACCACCGTGGGCGCGAGTTCTGGGAGCCGCTGGCGCGACACGGCGAGGCCGCGCGCATGTTCTGAGTCGGGAAGCCTGCCCGACCTCGAAGGAGACCCCGTGTCCCGTCCCGACCGCCTCGGCTCCCAGGATGCCTCGTTCCTGTACCTGGAGAACGAGGTCACCCACATGCACATCGCGACGGTGGCCCTCTTCGACGGGCCGCCGCCGCAGCACGACGAGATCGAGGAGATGATCTCCTCGAAGCTGCACCAGGTGCCGCGCTACCGGCAGGTGGTGCGCTTCGTGCCGCTCGACCTGAGCGCGCCCGTCTGGTGCGACGACCCTCACTTCAACCTCCGCTACCACGTGCGGCACACGGCGTTGCCGGCCCCCGGGAGCGATCTCCAGCTGCAGACCCTGGTCGGCCGCGTGATGTCGCAGAAGCTCGACCGCTCGAAGCCGTTGTGGGAGATGTGGGTCGTGGAAGGACTCGCCGACGGGCGTTGGGCGATCCTCTCCAAGGTGCACCACGCGATGGTCGACGGAGTCGCGGCGACGGACCTGATGAGTGCGCTGATGGACGACTCGCCGGATGCCACGCACCCCGAGCCTCCCCGCTTCCAGCCCGGGGCGTCCCCGTCGCCCGTGCAGCTGCTCGGTGATGCCGTCCTCGACGGGGTACGCAGTCCGGCCCAGGGCCTGCGCGCGTTGCAGCACGCGCTCGAGGCGCCGAAGCAGGCCCTCAAGCAGCTCTCCGAGCTGGGCGACGGGCTGGCGACCTTCGCGTCCTTCGGCCACGAGGGTGCCGAGTCCTCCCTGAACGGCAGCATCTCGCCCCATCGGCGCTGGTGCTGGGCCCAGGCGCCCCTGTCGGAGATCAAGGAGATCCGTGCCCGTCATGGCTGCACGATCAACGACGTGGTGCTGGCGATCATCACCCGCGGCTTCCGCGACCTCCTGCGGAAGCGCGGCGAGCCCGTGAAGGACCGTTTCGTGCGCACCCTGGTTCCCGTCTCCGTGCGGAAGGCCGGCGAGCGGGGTGTCTACGACAACCGGGTGTCGGCCATGTTCGCCGAGCTGCCGGTCGGACTCGCCGATCCCGTCGAGAGGCTCTCGGCCCTGCACCTGCAGATGCGGGACCTCAAGGAGCACCACCAGGCCGTCGCTGCCCAGACCCTGACCTCGCTGTCGGGCTTCGCGCCGCCGCTGCTGCTGGCGTTGGGGGCGCGCGTCTTCGCCGGTGTCGAGCAGCACGCGGTGCAGACCGTCACGACCAACGTTCCGGGTCCCCAGCAGCGCCTCTACGCGGCCGGCCGGCCGATGCGCACCGTCTACCCCTACGTGCCGCTGGCCGGATCGGTGCGGATCGGGATCGCGATCTTCTCGTATGCGGGGGAGCTCAGCTTCGGCCTGACGGGCGACTACGATGCGGCCCCCGACATCGGCGTCGTCGCGTCGGGGATCGAGGCGGGGATCGCCGAGCTGCAGGAAGCCGGCTAGGCGCACACGGCGCACGCACACGGCGCACCCGGCCCGCGCCGGTGGGCATCGCTCGAGCGTGGGCAAATCAACTCGGAACAGCGCCGCGCTGGCTTCGAGTGGCCCGCTCGGGCGCGTTTCTGCCCAGAATGCCCCAGGATCGTGATAGAACCGTCCTGCCGTCGGGCTCTCCCGTCTGGCTCCACAAGGAGGCGACGTGCAGGAGAACCTTCTCGACAGCGGAGACACCGCCTGGATCCTCGTCTCCACGGCCCTGGTCCTCTTCATGACGATCCCGGGCCTGGCGCTCTTCTATGCGGGGCTGGTGCGCACCAAGAACGTGCTCTCGGTGCTGATGCAGTGCTTCGCGTTGACCTCCCTGATGACCATCCTGTGGCTGGTATGCGGCTACAGCCTGGCCTTCGACTCGGGCAATGCGTTCATCGGGGGCCTGTCGAAGGTCTTCCTGCGCGGGGTGGATGCCGGGGTCGCGAGCGGGACCATCCCCGAGGTGCTCTTCTTCGCGTTCCAGATGACCTTCGCGATCATCACGCCGGCGCTGGTCGTCGGCGCCTTTGCCGAGCGCATGCGCTTCGCGGCCATGCTGCTCTTCTCGGCGCTGTGGCTCCTCCTCGTCTACATCCCCGTCTGTCACATGGTCTGGGGAGGCGAGGGCGCCTTCCTCGCCGACCTGGGCGTCTTCGATTTCGCCGGCGGGATCGTCGTCCACATCACCGCGGGCGTGGCCGCGCTCGTCGCCTGCATCGTCATCGGCCCGCGCTCGGGCTACGGCTCGTCCCCGATGTTTCCCCACAACCTCACCATGACGGTGATGGGCACCGGGATGCTCTGGGTCGGGTGGTTCGGGTTCAACGGGGGCAGCGCCCTGGCCGCCAACGGCGATGCCGCCATGGCGATCACCGTCACGCACATCTCGGCCTCGGTGGCGGCCTTCACCTGGATGTCGATCGAGTGGGTGCAGCATGGCAAGCCGAGCATGCTGGGTCTGGCGACGGGGGCCATCGCGGGTCTGGCTGCCGTCACGCCGGCATCGGGCTTCATCGGCCCCTTCGGTGGCTTCGCGATCGGCATCGTCTCGGGTGGACTCTGCTACCTGGCCTCGACGAGCATCAAGCGACGCTTCGGCTACGACGACTCGCTCGACGTCTTCGGCGTCCACGGCGTCGGGGGCTTCGTGGGGACGGTGATGGTCGCGTTCCTGGCCGCCGGCTTCTTCGGGGGCAATCAGGCCGACCTCGACGTGGGCCGGCAGCTCGGCGTGCAGCTGGGTGCCGCGCTCGGGGTGGGGGGGGGTACGGCCGTGATCACCTGGGTGCTCCTCAAGCTCGTCGCCGCCGTCACGCCGCTGCGGGTCAGCGAGTCCGAGGAAGACACCGGTCTGGACGTGGTGCTGCACGACGAGGCCGGATACCGGTTCTGAGCGCGAGGCGGGTTCCGAGCTATAGGAGAGGTCCGTGAAGAAGATCGAAGCCATCATCAAGCCGTTCAAGCTCGACGAGGTGAAGAGCGCCGTTCACGAGCTGGGGATCCAGGGGCTCACCGTCACCGAGGTGAAGGGCTTCGGGCGACAGAAGGGGCACACCGAGCTGTATCGCGGTGCCGAGTACGTGGTCGACTTCCTGCCGAAGCTGAAGCTCGAGATCGTCGTGGCGGACGAGCAGGCCGAGAAGGTGGTGGACGCGATCGTCGCGGCCGCGTCCACGAACAAGATCGGCGACGGGAAGATCTTCGTGGTCCCCGTGGAGAACGCGGTCCGGATCCGGACGGGAGAGACGGCGGAGGCCGCCCTGTAGCCCAGGGCGAGAGAACAGGGCGAGCGGCCGGTCGGCTCTCGGCTCTCAGGCCGGTTCCACCTCGAGGATCGACCAGCCGCTGCCGGTCTCGGCGATCGCGCTCTCGCGCGCCTCGGCCTCGGCGGCGGCGAAGACCAGGATGGACCGCGAGCGCGGGCCCTGGTCCATCTTGACGCGGACCCGGAAGCGGCCGGGCCCGTCCGATTCGGTGGGCTCTTCCTCGGGAATCGGGACGCTGGCCGCCGGCGGAGGCGAGGGAGCCGGCGGCGGTGTGCGAGGCGCGGCTTCCGGTGCCGGCGGGGGCGCGGCGGATTCGGGCTTCTTCGCGGGCTTCGTGAGCTTCGCCGTCGTCCCTGCCTGAACGGCCTGCGCGGCGCGCCTGGCCGGGGCCGGCGTCAGCCCGAGCAGCTCCGCGAAGTCGTCGGGCGCGTCCGAGAGGACCATGCCGAGACGCGCCGATTGACGGCCCGACTGGCGCTGTCGCACGCGACGCTGGTGCCACACGATCGCCTGGACGGGAATCTCCGGCAGCTGGTCGGGGCGCAGCACCAGATCGATCACGTCGCCCTGGTCGAGGTCCAGAGGCACCTCCAGCGAGAGTCCGCCCGCGGAGACGTCCCGGACCGTCCCGTCGTACGACTTGCCGCCCCACTGCACATCGCATGGGATGAAGCAGCGGGTCCGCTTGTCCTTCCTTCGTTCGGCGCCCACGGGAATCGCTTCGGCGAGGCTCGTCTCGACTTGAGCGCGGATTCGGAGTCCGGTGGCGCGCTTCACACCCCTGGAGCAGCCGGATGGCGCTCCTCGGGCGCCCTGGCCCGTCCGGGACTCCCGTCGGCCATGGCCGGGCCGCCTGCCGAGAATCTGACGATCCGTCAGGTCTGGGCTAGGCTCCGCGCCCCATGCGAAGCTCCGGGGCACCGGGGCCAACGAAGCAGGAGATCGGCCCATGAGTGCGGGCACCCCCTATGTGACGATCACCGCCGACACCCACGCGGGCGCCGCCATCGACACCTACCGCGGCTACCTGGACCCCAGCTGGCGCGACGACTTCGACGCCTGGCGGGGCGAGTACAAGAACCCCGCGAAGAAGCACGTCGGCAGCAAGAAGACGAAGAACTGGGATTCCGACGAGCGACGGACGGATCTCGAGGCCGACGGCGTGGTGGGCGAGGTGATCTTCCCCAATACGGTGCCGCCGTTCTACGCGAAGGCCTTCCACATCTCGCCTCCGCCGCGTCCGGAGAGCTACGCGCGCGAGCGCGCGGGCATCCAGGCACACAACCGCTGGCTGGCGGAGTTCTGTGCCGAGGAGCCCGAGCGGCGGGCCGGAATCGGGCTCATCCACCTGAACGACGTCGACGACGCGATCGAAGACGTGAAGTGGATCGCCGAGAACGGCCTCCGGGGCGGCGTGCTGCTGCCCCTGCCGTCGCCCTCCGAGCACTGGATCGAGCCCCTCAACCACCCCCAGTACGATCGGCTCTGGGCCGTGATCCAGGACTGCGACCTCGTCATCAACCAGCACTCCGGTCAGGGGTCGCCGGAGTACTGCGAGGGGCAGGGCTCGAAGGCCCTGTGGGCCAACGAGATGGCCTTCTTCGTCCAGCGCGGCTTCACGCACCTGATCATGGGCGGCGTCTTCGAGCGCTTCCCGAGCCTGAAGTACATCCTGACGGAATCCGGCTGTGCCTGGGCGCCCGGGGTGATGCGCCAGCTCGATGCCATGTACATGGCCTGGAAGGCGGGTGCCATCGGTGAGATCGATACCTCGAAGGACCCGGCCCTGAAGGAGCTGCCCAGCTTCTACGCCAGGCGCAACTGCTGGTACGGGGCGAGCTTCCCGGGCCCGCGCGACATCAAGGGCCGCGACGTGGTGGGCGTGGACAAGATCCTCTGGGGCAACGACTACCCCCACTACGAAGGCTGCTACCCCTACTCGCGCGAGAACATGCGCTTCGCCTTCGCGGACGTCGAAGAGAAGGAGGTTCGCATGATGCTCGGGGAGAACGCCGCGGCGCTCTACAAGTTCGACCTCGAGCGGCTGCGACCCGCAGCGGAGGCGGTCGGAATCACCCCCGCGCTGGTGCGCGAGCCCCTGGACGAGATCCCGGCGGACTCGACGTGCATCACCTTCATGCGGGCGCGCG
The DNA here is from genome assembly GCA_028284295.1 of Myxococcota bacterium. Lineage (GTDB taxonomy): Bacteria > Myxococcota_A > UBA9160 > UBA9160 > UBA4427 > JAJDAN01. The sequence continues at coordinate 8,401 of JANQSB010000523.1, forward strand.
CGGAGCAGCAGTTCAAGGCTTCCCGGGCCTGATCCGCGGCTAGCGGCCCGTCGCTTCCCGGAAGGCCTCGCTGAGCGGCGCCAGCAGCTCGAGCGCGTCCTCGTAGCGGCCGGGAAGCCGGAGGTTGGCGCGAAAGTCGGTGATCCCGGCTGCCGCCATCGCGGGCACCGGCGCCAGGGTGCGTGCGAGGTCGAGGCGCCCGTTCTTCTCGACCGCGATCGGCACCCGGCTCGTCACCTGGAATCCCTCGGCGCTGCGCCCCGCTTCCGCCAGCGCTTCCTGGATGCGCGCCAGACCGGCCGCGGGCCTCCGCGCGTCGTCGCCCCAGGGAATCCAGCCGCTACCGAAGCGGACGATGCGCCGCAGAAGCGTCGGACCGAGGCGACCACTGATCCAGATCGGGACTCCGCCCGGCTGCAGGGGCTTCGGCATGCAGTGGACGTTCTCGAAGCGCACCTCGTCGGACGCATAGGAGGCCCGCTGCTCGCGCCACAGCATCTGGCAGATCTCGAGAGTCTGCTCGAGGCGTGCGCCCCGGCCTGCGTGAGGCACACCGTTCGCCTCGTACTCCTCCTTCTGCCAGCCGACACCCACCCCCAGGTCGAGACGGCCGCCGGAGAGGACGTCCAGGGTGGCTGCCGTCTTGGCGAGGGTGGCGGGGCGACGCAGTGCCGCGATCAGGATGCCGGTCATGAGCCGGGTGCGCCTCGTCGATGCCGCGAACATCGAGAGCACCACGAGAGGGTCCAGCCAGTGCCCGTCCGGACCCGTCGGCTGGACACCCCCCTCCACACCCCCGGCGCTCGGGTCGCCATAGGCCTCCAGGTGCTCTCCCATCACGACGTGGTCGGAGACGACCAGGCGATCGACGCCGGCGTCGTCTGCCGCGCGCGCCTGCTCGAAGAGCGCCTTCCAGCCTTCCGGTCCCGGATCCTCGGCGGCGAAGTTCAGCGGCTGGATGGACAGGGCCGGCACAGGGAGCGGGGCGATCGGGTGGGCGGAACTCACGGGGCTCGGGTGCTGGCTCCGGGGCTTCGGGGGCAACGGGATGCTACCGCCTCGGGGTCGCGCTTGCGGGCGCCGCGAGGCTGGCGGAGGATCGCGGGCCGGAGGAGCACGGGATGAGCCAGGATGCCAGTCCGTCGGCGGCGGAGCTGGGGCTGCCGCCGATCGATCAGGTCGCGTGGATCGTGCGCGACCTCGACCGCGCGCTCGAGACCTTCGAGCCGATCTTCGGCGCCTTCACGAGGATGGAGAGTGCCCTGGAGGGCTGCGACTACCGGGGCCGCAAGGCGGACGTCTCGATGCGGATCGCCTTCGGGCGCTCGGGGCCGCTGGAGATCGAGCTCATCGAGCCCGTCAGCGGCGAGAGCCCGCACTTCGAGCTGCTCGAGCGCTACGGCGAGGGTGTGCACCACGTGCGCTTCCGGGTAGACGACCTCGACCCGCCCCGCGAGAAGCTCGAGGCGCTGGGCTTCGAGGTGATCTGGGCGCACGCCATGCCCGCGATCGCGACGCGTTGGGCGTATCTGGAGGCGCCCCCCGAACGGGGAGGCGCCCTCATCGAGCTGTTGGAGATGCCACCGGGGACGGGCGCGTAGTTCGCGAAGCAGGTCGACCGGGCCGATCGCGTTCGACGAAGCCCTGCATCAGGGTCACGAGCTCGTCGGGCTGGTCGGCGTCGAGGAAGAAGGGGTGCCCCCGGTTCGCGCCGCGCACCCGCCAGTCGACCCGTCCGTCGCGCCCCAGGAAGAGGGTCCGCGGCACGTAGGTCCCTTGCTCACCGTAGAGCTCGTTGAGGGCCGGCTCGTCTTCGCGGTCGATCCGGATCATCACGAAGCGTCGGGCCAGGCGGACGACGGCCGGGTCGTGAAACTGGGCGCTGTAGCGCGCGCAGTGCGGACAGCGCTTCGAGTGGAAGACCAGCAGGCCCGGCAGGCCCTCCTTCTCGATCCGCTCCATGCCTGCGAGGAAGCCGTGCCAGCGGATCGCGCCGTCGTTCCAGTCGTGGGCTCCGTCCCCTCGCGCGGACGGAGCTCCCGTCCCGAAGCCCGCGATCGCCGCCGCAGCCAGGGCCGCAGCGAGCGCGAGCCGGCGTTCTCTTCGCCTCTCCATGCCCCGCCCTCCGACCGTCTCATCGGAGTGCCGGACGAGCGGGCTTGAGGCGCCCTACTTGCGGGGCCCGCCGTTCACGCCCGGCCAGCGAGAGCCCCCGATCGTGTCGACGTGAGGCCAGAAGGCTTCCGGGTCGAGGGGGCCCGCCAGACTGATCTCCCGGCCCAGGAAGGTGGGCCAGTCGAGGTGGGCGGACACCTGCTCGCGAAGCGGCAGCAGGGTCGCGATGGGATCCCACGGGCTCTCGCGGAGGGTGAGGTGCCCGTCCACCGACTCGCGCCAGGCCGTTCCGTAGCTGCTCTTCACCCGGACGACGTGGGGAGGGAAGTCGTAGCTCTTCTCGGCGCCGCCGACCGCGCGCGACACCTTGATCCACCACTCGTTCTCTTCGTACTGCTCCGGCCCCGGATCTTCGCCGGAGCTCTGGCCCGCGAACTCGAGGAAGGTGTAGCCCTGGTGGCTGCAGCGGGCGCGGACGCCCGGTCCGACGCGGTAGTACTCGACCTCGCAGGGATACTTGGGCTGGCCGTTCATGTCCCGGCTGATGAAGATCGCGGACTCCTGGTCGATCCCGTAGCCGATCGTGTAGCTGCCCGCGGTGCCGTCGTAGCTCGCGTCGACGTGGATGAGAACGCCGTACTCGGGCTCGTCCGGAACCGGGAAGTTGTAGACGTTGAGGCGCACGTTCGGCGCGTCGCCGGGCTCGATCCCCGGCGGCAGCAGCGCGGCCAGCTTGTCGGCGTCGGTGCGGTAGACGATC
>JANQSB010000530.1 GCA_028284295.1 Myxococcota bacterium
ACCACGGCCACGGGTCCGTCCGCCAGCGCCTCCTCGCGGAAGACGGCCAGCTGGGTGCGGCGCGCTTCGTAGTCGAGTGCGGTGCCCACGACCCAGCCCCCTTCGCCTTCCGCCGCGTCCGCCCGCGGAACGATCAGATGCTCCTCGGGCAACAGCGTGCCGGGGTAGGTCCAGGCGTCCGTCTCGCCGCTTTCCATGTCGTGTCGCACGACGGCGTTGAACTCCGGGTGCCGGGCGTCGGTCTCGTCCCGACGTCCCAGGGTCACGACGTGCCGGTGCCTGCGGCCGGTCTGTCGCGGGTCGACGCTGGGGAACTCGCCGATCTCGATGCCGATCTCCTCCCGGACGGTCTTCTTGCGCGGGTTGATGGTCCACTTCGTGACGATGGGCGGCTCGGCCTCGACCTGCTCGCCCCACATCACCCGGCGCAGGCTGCCGAACACGAGCCCCGCATCGGGGTGCCGGCAGAAGTCGAGGTGGATGGTCCCGTCGCTCTCCTCCCAGGCGTTCCCGAAGTGGAACACGAAGGCGCTCGGACCTTCGAGCCAGGTCTGCTTCGACAGGTCGTTCTTGTCCACCAGCAGCACACGCACGGGCTGGTCTCCGCGCCACACGTGGCGATCCAGGAAGGTGTCGGCCCGGGACTCCGGGTCGTACTCGAGCGGCGGGATGGCGAAGACCAGGTGTCTCTCGGTGACCGTGAAGTCGTGGATCATGCCCAGCCCGGGGAGATCGATGAGCTGTACGGCCTCGAGCTGGCCTTGCTTCGAGATGCGGTAGAGCGCCAGCTTCCCCACCCATCCGATGGTCCCGAAGTTCCACAGGGTGCCGTCCGGCTCGACCCGGGGATGCGCGGAGAAGGGCATGCCCGCGGTCTCCGGCGACCAGTGATGCGGGCCGACGGTCTCGAGTGCCTCCGGATCGATCTCGTAGGCGTCGCCGCCTTCCCACAGTGCGAGCAGTCGTTGTCCGTGCCAGACGACGCTGATGTTCGCCACGTTCATCTCGGTGTTGTCCCGCGGCGGATGGTCGGGGGCCGGTGGCGTGCCGAAGCCCGCCATCACGCGACGCCCGGCGGCGCGCTCGATCTTCACCTTGCGGGTCTCGATCAGCCGGGCCCGATGCTCGACGCCATCCGCCCCGATGCGGAAGGCCTGGACGACGCCGTCGCCGTCGAAGCTGTGGTGGTAGCGCTCGCCCGCGACCTCGTGTCGCGCGGGGCCGTTCCGGTAGAGAGTGCCGGCGAGCTCCATGGGGAGCTTCCCCTGGACGAGCTCGGCCTGCCCCGAGAAGGCCTCGCGCTCGACGCTGGCCACGCTCAGCAGCCACGGGTGCGCGGGCAGCCCAGCCGCGAAGGCCGCGCGGACCGGGTCGATGGCCGCTTCGGCAGCGACGTGCCGTGCCGCGAGCGAGAAGGGCAGGGGCGTCAGCGCGGCAGCTGCACCGGCGCCCAGGCGGGCCAGGAACTGTCTGCGATCGAGTCCGCTCATCGGAAGTCCATCTCCATCTCGGGCGTCTCCTTTCCGACCTCGAACGCGATCTGCTCGAAGCTCGGGGGACCGAACTCGCCGCGCGCGTTGTTGGAGAAGGCGTACGGCTCCGTGGGCATGCCGACCAGGTTCGTGTCCAGGACCCCGTTCTCGTTCTTGTCGTAGAAGCCGGTGATGCCCCAGACGCCCTCCGGCACCTCGAAGACCAGGGTCATCTCCGTCCCCGAGGCCTTCTGGAAGCTTCCCGCGAAGGGCTGCTCGGCCTCCATGTGGGCCTCGCTCTCGAACAGGGCCAGCCGCACGGCGCCCGCGGACTCGAGGCCGACGACGCGGACCCGCAGCTCGCGGTCCGGACCGACGCGCTCGCTGGCCATCGGCGCCTCGGCGGGTGTCGAAGTCTGGCAGCCCGCTGCGGCCAGGAGCGACGCGGCGAGCAGACGACCGAGGTGGGAGCTTCGCATCATGGGGAGTCCTCCGTTTCTTCGCGCAGGAGCGCGAGGGTCTCCTCGCACCACTGCTTGTGTGCGCGGGTCTCGAGCAGCCCGTAGCGCAGGGTCATCAGCCAGTAGGCGCGGTCTTCGACCTGCTCGTCGATCGCGTGGAGCCGCTCGCGGATCTGCTCGTAGCGGGCGATCTCCTCTTCGTTCTCCTGCAGAAAGTCCTCGACGAGACGGATGCAGGTCCGGCGGTCGGTGCGAGCGCCGAAGAAGAGCTTCAGGAGGAGCTCGTTGCGGGCCGGTCGGGGGGCCGCGGGCTGCCCGAGCCAGTCGGAGAACTCGCGCCGGCCGGCATCGGTGATCGAGTAGACCTTGCGGGGGCGGCCGCCGGGCGAGTTCTCCTCCCGCATGCTGGCGAGTCCGTCCTGCGCCAGCTCCGCGAGCATCGGGTAGATGCGGCCGTAGCTCTCCTGCCAGAAGTTCGAGATGGAGCCGTCGACGATCTTGCGGATGTCGTACCCGGACATCGGGCCCCAGGACAGGAAGCCCAGCAACGCCTGGCGGGTGCGGTTCGGCTGACGACCCATAGATCATTTAGATATATCAGATAGATCTAAATGACAAGCGTGCGCTCCGAGGAGTCCTCGGGGCTCGCCCGGCTAGGTCGCAACCCCCCGTTCCAGCGTAGCTTTCTTTCTTCGAGCGGCGACCCTGGCAGCAAGCGTGAGCGTCGCGATCAGGATCGCCGTTCCCACGGGCGACAACGCGGGCAGCACCACACCTCCGGCCAGCGGGATCTCGCCCGAGAGGTTGAGGGTCATGTCGGCGGTGACGCTAACCGTCACGGGCTCGCCGCCGATGGTGGTCGGGTTCTGGACCGAGAAGCTCCCGGTCACGTCGCGCAGCTCGTACTCGAGGAAGCCGTCGAGGTCCGGGTCGCCGAGCACCCGGAAGATGCCGGTCACCACGACGTCGTCGGGTGGCACGATGATGTCCGGTCCGAGGATGAACTCGAGGTCGCCGAAGACGGTGCCGGTCCCGGAGTAGGAGAGGGTCTCCGAGAACGGATGGTCGCCGGGCGTCGGGAGCGCGAGACCCGCGACGGCGATCGGAGGGCTCGTCAGCGCGAAGACTAGGACGTCCGTGATCTCGGGGACACCGGCGAAGGCCACGTTGGGAAAGGCGACGTCGCTGCCGCTCACCGTGAGATAGGCGGGCTGCGGCCCACTGCCCACGTCCTGGCTGCTATCGGTCTCGAACTGGATCTCTGCGGTGACGTCGTCGAGGTCGAAGCTCGCCGCGCCCGTTGCCGTCGAGGTGGCCTGCTCGCTGTACCCGTCGATCTGGGCGCACACGAAGCTGACCGCCGGACAGCTGATGTCGAGGGTGAAGACCACCTGGTTCGGACCGACCCCCGGGTCCGTGGCCCAGGGTGCCGTCTCGGCGCGAGCGTTCGCGGCGAAGACCATCGCGAGCGCTGCCGCCGCGAAGGAGACGAGCCGTCGCCAGGTGGCGGGTCCCGCTCGAGTCGGTCGGGGGTGGCGGCTGGGCATCGGCTTCGGGCTCCGGAGGTGCGGGCGGGCTGGATCGGGCTACGGCGGGCTACGGCGGGCTACGGAGTAGGAGAGAGGTCCAGGAAGAGCGAGATGAACTCGCCGTTGCGGTCCACGTCGACGAGCGAGAGCGAGAGTCCCAGGAAGTCCGGCAGCGGGAAGGAGCCGAGGGAGTCTCCGAGTGCGGGGATCGCCACCGAGACCAGCTGCGGGAGCAGCGCCGCGACCAGCGCTTCGTCCACGTGCAGCGGATTCTCGACGATCGTGTAGTCGATGTCGGCCGTACCGGGCGGCGAGACCTGGAAGACCAGCTCGCCACCGACGAAATCGGCGTCCAGGCCGAGGACTCCGTCGACCGCCAGCTGCGCGAGGACGACGCTCGGGTCCGCCACGGGCACCACGGTGATCGACAGGTGACCCATCCGCAGCGTCGCCAGCTCGCCGGCGGGGCCGGGATCCCCCGTGATGAAGGGTGCCGTGGTGGGTCGCACGTCGATCTGGAGCAGCTCGCCCGGATCGAGCACCGCGAAGGAGGGCAGCAGGAGCGCCAGCAGGCCGGCGGTCAGGGTCAGTGGCCCGCCGCCGAGGTCGAGCTCGGTCACGCTGGCGATCAGCAGGCCGCTCTCCACCTCGGCCTTCAGGAGCTGGTTGAAGGCCGAGCCCGAGATGCACATGCCCAGGTCGTAGGGAAGGCCGTTCGGGGCCAGGGTTCCGAAGGTCGGGAAGGGCTGTGGGATGTGATAGGAGGCGGGAAGGTCGACGGCGTTCGGGTCCGGCATGGACGCCGTGATGCGCGCGTCGCTGCCGAGGGTGACGCCGTCGTCGTCCTGGGTGACCGCGAAGAGGGGTGCTTCGAGATTGACGCCGATCGCCTCGCCGATGGGCCCGGCGATCTCGACGGCGTTGAGCGCGACCTCGAGGGCCGCCGCGATCGGTGTGTTGCCGTCGGGATCGACCTCGTTCAGGAAATCCTCGAGGCCCGGCCGGACGAAGTCGTTCTGCAGGTCGCTGATGAAGAGCCCGATGAAGAACTCGACGATGAAGCCCAGGAAGCCCGCGCAGTCCGTGTCGTCGGAGAAGTTCCCGAAGCTCACCGCGACGTTCCCCAGCTGGGTCACGTCCACGAGTGAAGGATCGACGGAATCCGGGGCCAGGACGTAGTCCCCGGGGATGAACGAGGACGATGCCTCCACGTCCAGGGTGCAGGAGAAGCCGATGCCCGTGACGGCCACGACGTCCGCCCGGAAGAAGAGGTCGAAGAGGGTGATGTCGCCCGCGACGAAGCCTGCCATCGGGTCGATGTCGATCCCGAAGTCACTGATGCTGGGAGGCGGTGATCCGCTGATCGTGGCGTCGACACGCCCGACACAGCCGAGGAAGGTGTCCGCGTAGCAGAAGTTGTCGATGATCAGGGTGCCGGGCGGGACGAGCGTCGCGGGGTCCACGGTGACCAGCGACTTGACCTGGGGCTCGATCTCGTCGAGGCCGGGCTCGGTGAGTCGCAGCGCGATGCTCTCCGCCGAGAAGTCGCCGTCGACGATGGAGTCTCCGGCCAGGACCGTGACGCGATCGCGCAGCACGGTCCCGCTGGTACCGATCACCTCGGCGACGATGGCGTTGACGCCGGCGATCGAGTCGAGGGGGATCGTGGTGCTGAACATGCTGCCGGACAGCGGAAGCACCGACGCGCCGTTCACCCGCACGTCCGCGATCACGGCCGGGTCGACGTTGAGGACCACTCCCTGGACGAGCACCGACGGCGTGGTGTGGAAGCTGCCCTGGACCGGGGTGGCGATGACGATGGCGGGCTCACCGTTGTTGCAGCCCGCACCCCAGAGGCCGAGGCTCGCCAGCAGCAGGGCGAGCGTCGTTCGTCCCAGGCTTCCCACGCGCTTCCGCATCGCGTCGACCTCCCCGACCGTTCCCTCCTTCTACGCGGTGACGCGCAGGCGTGTCAAGGAGAGTCGGCCGGGGTGTCTCGCTGGCTGCGGGTCCGCCCCCTGCGCCGGCACAGAGCCCACGAGAGGGCCCCGGGAATTGCAGCCTCGAGTCCAATCAAGCCGCAGGCAGCCGGCTCGACGGCGACCAGGGTGCGATTCGTCCTCACCCGAAAGAAGGGCTGCAGCGTTCCGCTCGGCCAGCGCACCAGCACCAGCGGCACCCGGGGCGGTCCGGCACCGAGTCCGAAATGGGCGACGCGCTCGCTCTGCCCGAGGAAGTGGGTCGCGCTGTCGATCTCACGCAGCTGCATCCCGCGCCTCGAGAACAGGTAGACGAGCGCGCCCAGGCCTTCGCTGTTGCCTCCGGCGCCCCGCGCCTCGACCCGAAGCCAGCGCGCCCGGCGGCCGCGCCGTCCGTCGTTCCGATAGAGCCGGGGTCCTGCGCCGGTGTTGACGAGGAAGAGGTCCTGGTCGCCGTCGGCGTCGTAGTCGAAGACGAGCAGCCCCTTGCCGGACCCGGGGTCGTCGACCCCCGCCCTGGCGGCGATCTCCTCCATCGGGCCGTCACCGTCGTTGCGCCAGAGGCGGACGGTGTCGGTCGTGAAGGGCCGGTCCAGATCGGTGCCCGGAAACTCGACGCCGTTGGTCATGGCCAGGTCGAGGTCGCCGTCGTTGTCGTAGTCGAAGAAGCCGGCACCCCAACCCCAGGCGCCGTCCCGGACGCCGGCCTCGTCGGTGGCGTCGTGGAAGACGCGTCCGCCCTCGTTCCGATACAGGCGGTTGCCCGTCGCCCCCCAGTTGCAGCTGCCGTCCGAGCAGGAGTCGGCCGGGTCGTAGATGGACGTGACGAACCAGTCGAGGTCTCCGTCGCCGTCGTAGTCACCGAAGGTCGAGCCCATGCCGTTCTCGTCGGTTCCCACGCCGGCCGCCTCGGTCCCGTCGAGGAAGGTGCCGTCCCCCTGGTTCCAGAAGAGACGTCCCGTTCCGAAGTCGGCGGCGACGGCCAGGTCCGGCCAGCCGTCGTCGTCGAGGTCGGCGAAGGCGGATGCGAAGGCGAAGACTCCGTCCAGGCGGACACCCGCCGCCTCGGTGACGTCCTCGAAGTATCCCGGTGCTTCGGGCCCGCGATTGCGGAACAGCCGGGAGTGGGGCTCGAAGCCCGGGAACCACTCGTTCACGTGCAGGTCCACCCACCCGTCCCGGTCGTAGTCTCCGAAGGCGACTCCGTAACCGCGATGGTCGTAGGGGCTCTGCACCGCCACGCCGCGCTCGAGCGCGGCTTCGACGAAGTGCCCGGAGCCGTCGTTCAGGAAGAGGTGGTTGCGATCGTTCGGCGGCTCGCCGCGGCTTCCGAGCACGCTGACGTAGAGATCGAGATCGCCATCGCCGTCGATGTCCGCGAAGGCGGCACCGTTCGACTGGAGATCGAAGTCCGCCAGCCCGGAGACCTCGCTGGCGTCTTCGAATCGTCCGTTGCCGAGGTTGCGGAAGAGGATGTCCGGCGCATCGAGTCGCGTGACCAGGAGATCCGTGTGGCCGTCGCCGTCCACGTCTCCCACGGCCGCGCCACCGCTCATCCGCTCCGGCTCGCAGAAGCTCCCCCCGAAGAAGATGCAGTCGGGCGGCTCGCGGAGCGCATGCTGCAGATAGTCGACCCCGGCGCGTGCGGTGACGTCGGTGAAGTGGACCGGCTGCCGCGGTCTCCGGCGCTCGACGTCGCGGCCGATGGCGGGTGAGGCGACGGCCAGAGAGGCGGCGATGGAGGCGGCGAGGACCAGGGCGGTGACGCCCGGTGCCCCGGTCCAGAACCCGACGACCTGCCCGCGCCGCATGGGGCGATCCTATCACTCGATCCGGTGTCAGGGGCGCGGATTCTCGCGCGGCGCGCCCCCGCCGGCCGGTGCCGGGACCGCGACTTCGGTCCCCGATCGCACCGCCTCCTCGCTCACCTCGACGTCGTGGAAGCGGTCGCCGATGCGTACGCGATAGGGGCGGTTCGAATGGGCCGGGGTCTCACCTCCGGTGGGGTAGGGGACGCGCAGGTGGGCGCGGCCCCGGTCGTCTGCGCGGGCAGCGCGCTTCCAGCTGAAGCGTCGGCGGGTTGGGGTCGCGATCTCGATGGAAGCCTCCACCCGCGCACCGGGCGGCGCATCCACGACCAGCTCCGCGCCGGGCACGACCTCGAAGAGCTTGTAGGGGATGGCGCCCTTCGGGACCTTGCCGGTGATCGCCGTGAGGGGAACGCCACCGTGCGGCCCTTCGGTGATCAGCCGGAAGTGCTCCAGCGGCGCGCGATCGCGCGTGCCCCGGCCGTCCTCCATGTGGAGCCGCCTCCCGATCGAGCCCGGCGGAAGGGCCGCGCGGTGGGTGGTGACGACATAGCGTGCCTGGAGCGCACGGGTCGTCTCCCACGCCTCGGGCTCGGAGTCCAGCGAGTAGAAGTCGTTGGCGAGGCGGAAGTTCTCCTCGCCCACGTAGGACACGAACCCGTCTGCGATGACCGGTCGCTCGGCGACGTAGCGCAGGGTGTGCCCGATGGCCCACCACGCGAGGATCGACCAGGTCGGTCGGGCCCCTGGCTCGTAGGCGCCCGCGCTCTCGGGGGTCAGCGCCCGAAGCTCGCGTCCGAAGTGGACGAGGGTGCCGGACGGGGACTTCAGCCCGCCGCGGTGCGGTAGCGGAGCGCTTCCCGCCAGGAAGCGCACGGACTCCGTGATCTTCCGGGGCGCGGGGAGCGAGGGCCAGAGCAGCAGCACGCCCAGGGCGAAGCTGCCCGCGCGGATCGCCAGCGGTGAGAGAGGGATGCGCCGGGCCGCCGTCTCGAGGATCAGCACCGGCACCAGCGCGAAGGCCACGCTGCCCACGGCCGCGAAGTCGATCGAGTAGCGGATCTGCGCGAGCGTGAAGGCGCCCGAGTAGACGAGCCATCCGCACAGCAGCAGGATGCCGTCCGGTGCCTTCGTTCGGTTCCGTGCCCCGAGCCAGAGGACGAAGGGAGTCACGGGGAGGAGCAGCGCATAGAAGCCGAGCTGGCGAGTGACGCTTGCCAGGGGACGCGCGAAGAGCGGCTGCAGCTCGGAGATGGTGCCGACGACGGGATCGGTCTTCCCCACGAAGGCGAACGCTTCGAGGATGCCGGCACGCGAATCCGGAACCAGCATCAGTACGGCACCGATGGCGATCCCGAGCCCGACGACCCGGGCGACGCGCACGCCCGAAACCGTCGGGCGTCGCGCGTCGAGGATCGCCGCGGCTGCCGAAACCGCCGCGGCGGAGCCGAGTGCGACGACGTGCAACCTGGAGAGGGCCACGGCCGTGTAGGGGCCTCCGATGACGGGACCCGCGTGCTCGGCGAAGGGCGACACGAGGACGGCCGTGACCGCGGTACTGGCCGCGTTCGCCAGCAGCAGGTCGCGCCGCCCGGAACGGGCGGCCAGGAGCACCAACGCGAGCTCGCCGTAGACCAGGTAGAAGAGGCTTCCCTGCCAGACGAGCAGCACGGCCAGACGGGCGAGGGCGAGACCGACGAAGCGGACGGCGGTGCCCGGGATGCTCCGTTGCGGATCCAGGGCCGCCGCATAGCCGAGGAGCAGCCAGGCGCCTGCCAGGCTCTGGGCTGCGTGGTGGTCGAGGTTCCCCACCGTCGAACGCGCCGCGCTGGCGCTCAGGCCCGCGTACAGGGCCGCCGCGCCGATTCCCAGAGCGGGGCCGCGCACGCGCCGTCCGATCCAGAAGATCGGGATCGTGGTCAGGATGGCGCAGGCGGGCGCCACCCACGCGACGACCCTCTCGAAGCTCTCGCTGTCTGCGCCCAGCCCGTGGGCGACGGTGGCGAGCGTGAGATCCCACAGCGGTGGCTGGATACTGGCCGCGCCGTCGGGGAAGTTGAGCTGCGGGTCGAAGCGGAGGCTGTGCGGGTAGTTCTCGAACGACCAGCGGGCTCCGCGCGCGTGGTAGTACGAGTCGGCGTCTCCGAAGTGGAACACGACCATGTCCGCCTCGGGAAAGACCGAGCGGACCGGCTCGATCCGAACGCCGAGGGAGAGCAGGCACACGGCCGTCAGGCCGACCGCGATTCCGACGCGCGCAAGCACTGTCGCCCAGCGTAGCCGAGCGGACCGACTGGCGGGTGACCTATAGTGGACCGGTTCTCGTTCATGGGAAGAGGACCGGACGTGCTCGGCCCGCTCTTCGACTGCGACAATCACTACTACGAGGCGCCCGACGCGTTCACGCGCCACGTCCCCGACGCGATGCAGCCGCGTTGCGTGCAGTGGGCGGAGATCGACGGGCGCATGCGCCACGTCGTGGGCGGGCGGGTGGACTACTCGGTCGGCAATCCGCTCTTCGACCCCATCGCACCGCCCGGGATCCTCTACGACTACTACAACGGAAATCCGCGCGGTCTTCCGGCGTCCGAGATGATGCGGGGGAACCTGCAGCCCCAGGATCCGTGCTACCGGGACCCGAACGAGCGGCTCGTGAAGATGGACTCCCAGGGCGTCGAAGCCGTCTGGCTCTTTCCCACCCTGGGCGTGCTCTACGAGGAGCCGCTGAAGCACGATCCCGAGGCCGTGTGCGCCCTCTTCGAGGGCTTCAATCGCTGGCTGCGCGACGACTGGGGCTTCGTGCACGAAGAGCGCATCTTCACGGCGCCGTACCTGTCGCTCGCCGACCTCGACTGGGCCTGCCGCGAGCTGGAGTGGGCCATCGCGGAGGGCGCGCGGGTCCTGGTCATGCGACCCGCGGCGGCCTTCACCCGGGAAGGCTCCTTCTCACCGGCGGACTCGCGCTTCGACCCCTTCTGGGCCCGGCTCGACGAGGCGGGTCTGCCGCTGGTGATCCACACCGCGAACTCGGGCTACTCGACCAACGGCTACGCGGACGACCGTTTCGGTCGCGCCTCCATCGGGATGAGCCGTCGTCCGTCCGTGAAGGGTCTGGCCCTGCAGCGGGCTGCCAACGACTTCCTGCTCACCCTCTGCTACGACCTGCTCTTCGAGCGCTTCCCGAACCTGCGCATCGCCTCGATCGAGAACGGCTCGGGCTTCATCCCGGACCTGCTTCGGAACCTGCGCCACGCCAAGGACCGGAACCCCTGGCACTTCAAGGAGGACCCGGAGCAGCTCTTCCGCGAGCACGTCTTCGTGAACCCGTTCTGGGAAGACCACATCGCCGAGGTGGTGGAGTGGATGGGCGCCGAGCGGGTGATCTTCGGCTCGGACTGGCCGCACATGGAGGGCCTGCCGGCACCCGCGGACATCGCTTCGGAGATCGCCTCGTTGGACGAGGCGACCCGGCGGGCCTTCCTGTGCGAGAACACGCGCGCGCTGGCCCGGACGCGACCGGCCTGAGCCGAAGCGCCTGCGGCTCAGGCCCGACCGCTTGCGCTCAGGCCAGAGCCCGCGGAGCGCTCGCCGTCGCGACGACGTTCTCCTTCAGCTGGTCGATGTTCTGGATGTCGGCGTTCACGAACTCGAGACCGTTCGCGAGCACGTAGGCGTAGCTCCGCTGGAAGGACGAGAAGTCCTTCGCCATCAGCTCCTCGTCGTAGTAGGCGTCGAAGGCGTCGAGCTTCTTGAACCAGCCGAGCAGCGGCAGCCCCGACAGGTGCCTCGCGGCCTTCATCCCGACCAGAGCCAGCCCGGAGGCCTTCGCCTCCTCGAGCGCGGGTCGGATCCCGGTCATGGGCCGCGACCCCTCGAGGACGCCCCGGCTCTCCCAGTCGTACCAGCCGCCCGGCGTGATGGCGATCATCGCGAGGTCGAAGCGGCCGCTGCGAGCGGCGGCCTGCATGACCTTTTCGGCGTTGCGGTGGGTGCTCACACCGAGGTGACTGACCTTGCCAGCCTTCTTGGCCTTCTGAAAGGCCTCATGGATCTCGTCGCTCTCCACCAGCGACGGGTTGTAGGCCGCCATCAGGTAGTAGGCGTCGACGTGGTCGACCTTCAGCTCCGCGAGGCTGGCGTCGAGTCGCTCGCTCCAGACCGCGGCCGCGCGCCGCGCCTCGTCGGGCGTCACGACGTGGTCGTCGTCGGCCTCGAGGTCTGCCGGCGCCTTCGAGATCAGGAAGACCTGGTCGCGGACCTTGCGGATGAAGCCGGAGAGGTTCTCCTCGGCGTACTGGTAGTAGCCACTGTACCCGACGTCGAAGACGTTGATGCCGGCGTCCAGCGCGGCGTTCAAGAGGGCGTCCTTCTCGCGCAGCATCAGGCTGGCTCCGCAGCCCATGAAGAGACGGCTGGCGGAGAAGCCCGTGCGTCCCAGCGGTCGGCGGGCCATCTCGGGCCACGCGGTCTCGGCGGCGGCCGCCGCGGTAGCCGCCTCGCGGGCCGCGTGGACCGCGGCGCGCGCGTCCCTGGACTCGAAGAGGGTTCGTCCCCCGACGGCGAGCATCGCCCCGTACTGCACGAAGCGCCGCCGGCTGAGTGCCCTGCTCTCGCTCGTCTCGTTCGGCCCGTTCTGGCTCTGCATCGGGGTGCCCTCCCTTCCCGGCGTCCACCGGAGCATACCCGACGCGTCGGCGGGGGCTTCCTTGCGGGGCTCACGTGCGGTGCCCATCCGCGGCGCTCGTCCGAGGTGGGCCCTGCTCCCGAGTCGCCGGGGTGGGTGTATCTTCGGCGCGAGGGTAGCGATCGGGGGTGAAGCCGTGTGGTGGGCTCAGCGACGGGTAGGGGAAGCCGCGCGCAAGGTCGCGCTGGGACTCGCGCTGGTGTCGGCGCTCTTGCTGCACGCGGGCTGTGGCGGGCCGGAGCCGGATGGCGAGACCGGTGCGGAGACCCGGGCCCAGGAGGCCCTGTCGTTGGCGGGGCGCTACCGCATCTCCGTGCGCCCGGCCCGGCCCGAGCCGCCCCTCGCGACGATGCACGACTGGATCGTCCGGATCGAGCGAGCCGACGGGACCGCGCCCGGGACCCTGCGCGTGGACTTCGATGGCGGGATGCCTTCCCATGGCCACGGCTTCGTGACGGCGCCGCGCGTCACCCGGGCGCTGGGCGACCACGAGTTCCTGGTCGAGGGAGTGAAGTTCCACATGCCCGGCGCATGGCAGCTGCGGGTCTCGGTGGTCGATCCGGAAGGCTCGGACGGGGCGGCCTTCGACGTCGAGATCGACCCTTGATGCGATCGGTGCGGCATCTGCCGTCCTGCGCCCTGCTGCTGGGATGGCTGCTCGCATGCGGCGAGCCCGGACCCGGGGAGGAGGCTCGCAAGGCGGGGTCCGCGGCGGTCGGGGGTGCTGCCGGATTCAGCGAGCCCCAGCTCGCACTGCTCGAGTCGCTCAGCCTCGCTTCGCTGGGGCCGCCACCGCCCGATCCTTCCAACGGCGTGAGCGATCTTCCTGCGGCGGCGGAGCTCGGTCATCGGCTCTTCTTCGATGCGAGGCTCTCGCGCAACGGACGCATCGCGTGCGCCAGCTGCCATCTCCCGGAGCTCCTGTTCACGGACGGTCGCACGACCTCCCAGGGGCTCGCTGCGACCTCCCGCAACGCACCCACCCTGGTGGGCGCTGCCTGGTCGCCGTGGATGTTCTGGGACGGGCGTCGGGACAGTCTGTGGGCCCAGGCGCTCGGCCCGCTCGAGACCGCCGCCGAGATGGGAACCACCCGGGCGGCCGCGGTGGGTCTCGTCGCGCGAGACCCGGGCTACCGCGCCGCCTACGAGCAGGCCTTCGGTGAGCTTCCGGCCTGGCTCGGCTCCGAGCGGCTCCCGGCGAGCGCCGGTCCCTTCGGCGACGTGAACGAGCAGGCGGCCTGGCATCGACTCCCCGAACGAGACCGGGTGACCGTCGATCGTGTGTTCTCGAACCTCGGCAAGGCCATCGCCGCCTACGAACGGCTGCTCCGGCCCGGTCCGTCCCGCTTCGACCGCTGGGTGGCGGGGCTGCGGGACGGCAGCACGGGGGATCTGCTGGACGAGGAGGAGCTGCGCGGCGTGCGTCTCTTCATGGACGCCGAGCGCACCCTGTGCCTTCGCTGCCACAACGGCCCGCTGCTGACCAATCACGGCTTCCATCGCATCGGCACCGCCCAGGGAGACCTGCTGCCCGACTTCGGCCGCTTCCTCGGCATCCAGGCCGTGCTGATCGATCCCTTCAACTGTCTGGGCCCCTTCAGCGACGCGCCGCCCGAGTCCTGCGACGAGATCCGCTTTCTCGACAAGGCCCACGTGGGCGACGAGATGGGCAAGTTCAAGACCCCGACCCTGCGCGGTCTGCCCCGGACCGCGCCGTACATGCACGACGGTCGCTTCGAGACCCTGTCCCAGGTGATGGACCACTACCGGGAGGCCCCGGCGCGCGCCGGCGACTCCGAGATCACGCGGCTGACCCTCGACGACGAGGAGATCCGGGCGCTGGTGGCCTTCCTC
>JANQSB010000532.1 GCA_028284295.1 Myxococcota bacterium
CCCCTGGCGGCCGTCCCCGGCTTCGCCTTGCAGCCGGCGGAGACGAGCGCGCTCCAGCCGCACCCGCGCCGAATCCGGCGACCCGCGCTCGCCTGCCTCCGCGCGCTTCAGCGCTTCGTCGAGGAGGCTCTCCGCCTGGGCCAGGCGACCGTGCTTCAGCGCGGAGCCCGCGCGCGCCTCGAGCTCGTCGAGGGAGGGCGCTTCGGCGGCCACGGCGGTGGCGAGCGCGAGGCCGACCGATCCGATCGTGGCCCAGCATCTGATGGCGGCGCCCAAGGCGGAGTCCTCCCTCGCGGGCCGAAGCCCTTCGCCTGGCAATCGGCGAAACGCCAGAGCCTGCTGAGGGCTTTCGGGCGATCTGCAGATGGACTGCCGATCCCCCGCCCGGTGCTTCCCGGTGCGCGTCAACCGCGGCCTCGGGCGGGTCGATGAGCGAGGAGATGAGCCTCGCCTCTCCGGACATGCAGGTGCTGTTGCCGATGGTCGCCTGCATGGCGAGCGCCCTGAGTGCCCTCGCCATCCTGCTGCGAGACCCATCGGAACGTGCGAACCGGCTCGCCGCGTTGCTGGTCGCGGGCGCCGCCTGGTGGGGCTTCTGCCAGGTGCTCTGGACCGTCGCGCCGAGCGCCTCGGCGGCGTACCGCTGGCACCACCTCGCCGGGCCGGGCTGGGCGTTCATCGGCCCCCTGGCCCTCCACCTGATCGCCCAGTACGCCCGGCCTCCCGGCTGGCTGCGCTTCACGCTGCCCACCACCTATGCGCTCGGTGCGGCCTTCGCGCTGATCCAGCTCTTCACGCCCTGGCTTCACGGCGCTCCGGTTCGGACCGCCGGAGGATGGGGCTTCGAGTCGGGACCCGGCCACAAGTGGTTCCTGCTCTTCACCTTCGGCTGCGTGATTCCGGCCATCTTCATCGCGCTGCGGCGCGTGCGGCAGTCGACGTCGCCGGCCGAGCAGAGGCAGGTGCGACTGATCGCCGTCGGGATCGCCGCGCCGTTCGTGCTCGCAGGCCTGACGGGCGGCTTCCTGCCGCTCTTCGGAATCCAGCTTCCGCGTCTCGGGCCGGCCTCCTTCGGCGTGCTGGGGCTGACCATTGCCTACGCCCACTACCGATACGGGTTCTCCGCGCTGGCGCCCGCCGCCTTCTCGCGAGAGATCCTCGCCACGCTGCCCGACGGGCTGGCCCTCGTGCGACCGACGGGGGAGGTGCTCTCCGGCAACGAGCGGATGGCCCAGCTGCTGGGGGTCCCGTACACGCGCCTGGTGGGACAACCCGTCGGCGACGCGCTCTCGGACCGGGTCTTCGACCCGCCGCGCGAGCTGCGCGAGCAGGAGTGCCGGCTGCGCTCGCGGGGCGCGGAGGAGATCTCGGTGTCGGTGTCGACCTCCCCGCTCTTCGACAAGTCGGGCCTCGCGATCGGCGTGGTCCTCGTGGTCCGCGATCTCCGTGAGCTCGTCGCCCTGCGGAGCCGACTGCTCACCTCCGGACGGCTCGCTGCCGTGGGCGAGCTGGCCGCGGGAATCGCACACGAGATCAACAACCCGATCGCCTTCGTGCGTGCCAACCTGAGCCAGCTGAAGCTCGGCTGGGACACGCTCACCAAGCAGCTGCCCCGGGAGGCGACGGTGGCTGCCGACGGAGTCGACTGGGTGGGCGAAGGCGACGAGCTGATCGAGGAGTGCATCGAGGGCGTCGAGCGCACGGTGCGGATCGTTCAGGACGTGCGCGGCTTCGCGCACGCGGGTGGCGATGCGCACGAGCTCCTCGATCTCAACGAGCTGCTGGTGCGGGTGCTGCGCGTCGCGCGGCCCCAGGTGGGCTACGGGGTCTCGGTCGAGGCGGATCTCGCGGAGCTTCCGCCGGTGCTCGGGACGGCCGCGCACCTCCAGCAGGTCTTCCTGAACCTGGTGCTCAACGCCGTCCAGGCCGTCGGGGACGAGGAGGGAGCCGGCCAGGTGGTCGTCCGTAGCTGGGCCGACGCCGGCAGCGTCTACGCCTCCGTCTCGGACGACGGTCCGGGAATCCCGGTCGAGAATCGCGACCGCATCTTCGACCCCTTCTTCACCACCAAGCCCGTCGGCGAAGGCACCGGGCTGGGGCTCGCGATCTCGTTCCAGATCGTCGAGCGGCACGACGCGGAGCTACGGGTCGACTCCGAGCCGGGTGGAGGCGCGACCTTTACCGTGCGCTTCCCGGAGGCACCGGCGGGCTGAGGGGGACCCGGAGCCGAGGGCCGGGCCCTCTCGGTGCCGGGTGCGGGGAGCTCGTCACGAAACGGGTCCGCCGTTCTCCAGCCAGTGTGCGAGATCCGGGGGAAGCCGCCCCATGGCGCGCCGGTAGAGGGAGAGGTCTTCCTCGTCGAGCACGCCCTTCCAGCGACCGTTGGTTCCCTTGTGGATGAAGGTCTGGCTGCCGCCCTCGAAGCCCCAGCTCATGTCGCCGACCACCCGGTCGGCGTTCTTCTTGACGCTGTCGAAGCGCGATCGCTCGGCGGCCCGTTCGATCGCCGACGCGGGCAGTTCCATCCCGAGGAAGCTGGCGATGCGTGCCACCTGCGACTCGAGCTCTGCGAGCAGGTCCGCGTAGTGGACGCACAGGATGTTGGGCAGGTGGCGGAAGCGCCACCAGGTCTCCGCGTGGTGCAGCAGGGACCAGTAGGGCCAGCCGTCGCTCTCCCAGTCGAACCAGCCTCGGCTGATCCAGTCGCGCCAGAGGGTTCGCGCTTCGTCCGGGGGCGGCCACGGGAACGGATCGCCCACCCTCCCCGGCGTTCCGTTGAGCTGTTCGACGAGCTCCGGATTGTGGTTCGTGTAGTGGTTCCAGAGGGACATGAAGACGTCCCGGGGGTCGCGGGCGACGAAGATGTATCGGACCTCCTCGCGATAGGGGATGCCGTCCAGGCCCACGTGGGACTTGAGGAAGCGTCGGTGGCGCTGGGACTCGAGGTCGTCGCGGACGTTCTCGATGGGGTGGCGCCGCATCTCGATCCACCAGGAGGGGGCGAGCAGGGGCTCGGGCGGTGGGCTGTCCCAGAAGATCAGATTGGCGACGATGGTCTGCGTGAAGGTGGTCCCGGCCTTGTAGGCGGTCGAGATGACGATGTCGTCCGGTCGCAGCGGGATGTGGTCCCAGCGGGTGCTGTCGAGGTGGTGGTTCTTATAGACGTGCTCGATCCGCGGCAGGTCGGGCATGCTCATCCGATCCCGGAGAACGCCGCGCGCAGCGCTTCGCGGCCGCCGCTCTCGAGTATCTCGCCGTGGGTCACGGTCACCCGGTCGAAGTCGAGCTCGAGAATGCGCTCGACGGCGGCCTTCACCGCGGCCTTGTCCTTCATCATGGCGCGGGCGAGGCGGCTGGGACCGAAGTGGCCGTAGCCGCCCATCAGGCTCATGAAGACGCGCGTGACGAAGGAGTCCGACTGCCGCATGTTGAAGCAAAGGTCGGTCAGGAGCAGCGTGCGCGAGGCCCGATGGCAGAAGACGACCTCGTTCATGCGCGGTGCGCCGGGCACGGCGATCTGGTCCATCTCGTTCGCCCATGCCGCAGGCGCCTCGTCGCCGAGGGTCTCGAAGGACAGGCCCTGGACCTTGCTCTCGAAGTCGGGCGGTGCGTGGACGGCGGCATCCGGATAGCGACGGCTCCAGTCCTTCACCGAGAAGTGATGGAAGAGGTTCGGGGCCACGATGTGGCGCACCGGCCCGGACGCGTCGATCTCCACGAAGGTCGCTTCGTCGGCGGGGCCGGGGGAGTGGACCAGGAGCGACCCGTCCACCAGCCGCACGATCGCGGTGCGGGTTCCGATCTGGACTCCGCCCGGCATGCGGAGCGGGAAGTCGATCGTGGAGAGATGCGCGTGGTGCTGTCGCATCATGGGGCGAGGAAGACGACCTCGCCGCTTCCCTCGATGGTGCCGAATTGCGGAGTCTGCCGGGCACCCGAGGCGACCGTGACCTGGGGGCGGACGTAGGCGCCGATCTCGCGGGCGGTCACGGCGCCGTCACCGTCCAGGTCGGCTTCGCCCTGGATCCCGCGAAGCAGGTAGGTGGTGAAGAGGCCCTGCCCACCGACCTCGACGGCCTGCTCGCCCTCCGAGCCCGCCGCCAGGATCTGCACCGCGCGCATCTTCGTCACCTTGCGCAGGTAGCCGCTGGTCTTCGGCGGAATCGAGATGCCGCGGGTGAGGGCCAGCCCCGAATAGCAGGCGTCGATGGCGTAGAGGACGTGCTTTGCGGTCATCCGATTGGAGAGATCCCGGACCGTGTCCATCGAGATCCCCGACGAGAAGACGTCGTCGTCGGCGTCCCAGGGGATCAGGTATCCGCGCTTGGCGCCACCGGGGAGGGTCTCGGTCTGTCCGTGCCCCGCGAAGTAGATGAAGACCATCGAGTTCTCGTCGACGTGCTCCCCGAGCTCGTTCCCCAGCACCTGCATCATGCGCTGTCGGGTGGCCTGTTCGTCGTAGACCTCGATCACCTCGTCGAAGCCGCGGCTGCGCAGGTAGTCGCCCACCCGGCGCGCGTCCCCGGCGGCACCGGCCAGGGCCGGCCAGCGCCGGTAGCTGTCGATGCCGATGACCACGGCGACCTGCTTCGAGTAGAGCTCGTCGTAGCTCACCTTCTCCCGCCGCGGGCGGAGGCTGCGCGGAGGCGGAGGCGCTGCGCCGTAGAGCCCGCTCGGGGGCGGCGACGTGCCCGGGCGTCCCGCGCTCTGTCGGCTCTTCGCCTGCTCGGCGAGGGCCAGGTAGGCGGGCTCCTGAGCGACCATCTGTGCGCTGATCCGGCGCCACAACGCGGGGTACGACTCGGCGTAGAGCATCTCGGTGTAGGGCCGCTTGGGTGAGCTGACCCGAGCCCCCTTGATGACCGCGGGAATGATCAGGGCGGCACTGAGGAAGGGGCCCGGGCTCGACGACTGGTGGACCGACATGTGGGTGGTCGTCGCCTTGTACTGCGCGACGGCCTGCCGGCTGCGCGGGTCGACCACCGTCACCTCGGCGTTCGCGTCGTAGGTCCAGCGCGTGCCGCGGAAGTTGGGGACGAGCAGCAGCCCGCCCGGGAACCAGGTGAAGAAGTTCGAGGCCCCGCCGCTGCGGAACTCGCCGGTGGCCCGGACCTGCACCACCAGGTCGACGTCGTCCCGGCTCTCCTTGTAGGGGAAGACGACCTTCCGGAAGACCTGCTCGTTGATGAGGTAGTCGGCGAAGCCCTCGGCCACGCCGACCGAGGAGCCACCGGGCCCGCTCACACCCACGGTCAGGGGCCAGGCCGTCAGGGGGCGGACCGGACCGGGCTTGTCGGGTGTCAGGTCGCGCACGTGGGCGCGACAGCCGACGCCGAGTGCGAGTCCGAGGCCGAGCATCAGCGCTGCGACTCGCTGGAGCCTGGGTCTCATGGCTGCGCTCCTCGAGCGGGTCCGCCGTACCCGTCCCAGTCTACACGAGGCTTCCCGGGCGTCCCCGGAGCCTGCGAGCCGTTGCGGGCCGGCGACCGCTGGGCGTTCGCCGGCTGCGGGGTCTGCAGCCGGTTGGGACCTTCCCTAGAGTGCGCGGTGCCTCGAAGTCCCGCCCTCGCGTCCCGACGCGGACCACCCCAGGAGTCCTGCCGATGTTCTATTCCGAGCCCCAGTACGCCGAGATCACCCCGGACATGAAGGAGCGCCTGGAGCGTTTCCGGGAAGAGCACGCGGACGATCCCGTGGGCAACGTGGCCGACCACGTCCTCTTCGAGGACGACAACGTCCGCATCTGGGAGATGAAGCTCGAGCCGGGCGAGGCGAGCGATCTGCACCATCACGAGCACGACTACTACCTCGTCATCTTCTCCGGGGATCTGGTGGCGGGGATCCCGCCGAAGGGCCATCCCATGGAGCCGTTCGTGGGGGTCGTGCCCGAGAAGGGCAACACCGTTCCCGTGCCCAAGGGCGGCACGGAGTGGGCGTTGAACGTCGGCGAGAAGACCTACCACGAGATCCTGATCGAGCTGAAGGGCTCGTAGACCCGAAGCGTGCCCCTCGGGGATGGCCTGGGACGGCGGATTCGCTACCTGTACCGATCGTTACAGACCGATCGGTACATTTCGGCACCCGCCACGCGCGCCCCCAGGAGAACCCGCATGTCCGCCGAGCTGCACCCCGGGTCCCGGCACCCGATCCCGGTACGCCACCCGGAGCTGCCCTTCGACGAGTCGATTCCGCGCCACTTCGCCAACGGCAATCCGGTCGCCAGCCACATGTTCAACGCGCTCAACCTGACCTTCCCGGACGGAGAGCGCTTCTTCATCCGCGCCGTGAACGATCACGTGGCCGAGATCGAGGACCCGGCGTTGCGGCAGCAGGCCCGGGCCTTCGCGGGCCAGGAGGCGGTGCACGGGCGTGAGCACGAGCGCTACTTCGACGTGCTGCGCGCGCAGGGCTATCGCATCGACCGCTTCCTCGATCGCTTCCGTCTCTTCGGTCGCCTCCTCGACCGTCTGCCGCGATCCGTGCGGCTGGCGATGACCGCCGGGGCCGAGCACTACACGGCGACCCTGGGACACTTCGCGCTCTCGGACGAGAAGGTCCAGAGCTTCCACCCCACCATGCGCTCCCTGATCGTCTGGCACGCCTGCGAGGAGGTGGAGCACAAGGCCGTCGCCTACGACGTGATGCAGGCTTCCGGGATCTCCTACCCGGTTCGCATTCTCGGCTTCCTGCTGGCGAGTGCGGCGCTGCTGGGGTGGGCGGCCGCCGGATGCCGCATGCTCCTTCGTCAGGACGGGATCACGCGCGAGGAGAGGCGGGCTCTGCAGCGGCAGCTCGAGGCGGAGGCCGACCCCGAGCTGGTCGAGTACGTGCGCGGGCAACTGCGTGCCTACTTCCGTCGCGACTTCCATCCCAACCAGGTCGACGATCTCTCGCTCGCCCACAGGCGTTTGGCGGAGATCGAACGACTGCGTGCCGCCTGAGATGCGGACGACGGATGCGGCGACGGCGGCGCGCCGGGCGCGCGGCG
>JANQSB010000536.1 GCA_028284295.1 Myxococcota bacterium
ATGATCTCTCCGGGAACGCCCGCTCCAGGAACGGACAGAGGTCGGGTGGAGTCACCCGGGAAGTAGGCGCGTCGGCCGGCTGCGTGGCAGCTTTTCTGGTCGACTGTCCCGGGGGGCCGACTTCCGCGGGGGCTGGCGCGCCGTTACAGTCCCGGCCGTGACGACATCCGACCCCGAGCGAGAGATCTGGCTGGACGGCGAGTTCGTGCCCTGGGCGCGGGCCACGATCCACGTCCTGTCCCACAGCCTCCAGCGCGGGTCGCTGGTGTTCGACTACATGAGCGTCCACGAGACGCCCCGTGGGGCCGCCATCTTCCGGCTCGGGGCCCACGTCGAGCGCTTCATCCGCTCGTGCGAGATGGTGGGTCTGAACCTGAAGCAGAGCCGCGAGGAGCTCGAGGAGGCGATCCTCGACACCGTCCGGCGCAACCCCGGCGCGAAGGCGGTCAAGACCAGTGCCTACCTGCCCTCGGTCGAGGTCGACGTGGTGCCGCTGGACGACCACGTGGCCGTCGCCATCGCCGCCTACGACCCGCAGGCCGACGTGATCGCGCGCAAGTCGCAAGCCGCGCCGCCGAAGACGCGCGAGGTGCGGCTCTGGATCGAGAAGGAACGCAAGAACCGCCGCGACGACATCATGCCGCCCCAGGCGAAGGTGTCGGCCAACTACGCGTCGCCGATGATGGCCAAGGCCAAGGCGCGCGCCGCCGGCTACGACGAGATCGTGCTCGTGGACGAGGAGGGGCACGTCGCCGAAGGGCCGACCACGAACCTCTTCCTGGTGGACGACGCGGGCGTGCTCGTGACGCCGCCGCCGGCCCACGTGCTGCTGGGCGTGACGCGCTCGTCGATCCTGGAGCTCGCCCGGGCCGAGGGCATCGAGGCGGTGGAGCGCGACGTCACCCCGGACGAGCTGCGCGGGGCCCGCGAGGCCTTCCTGACGGGAACCACCGCGGGCGTCTGGCCGATCACCTCGGTGGACGGCCAGAAGCTGGGCGACGGGGCGATCGGCAAGGTCTCGAAGCGGCTGCGCAAGCGCTTCCAGCGGGCCGCGAACGGCGACGACCCGGAGTTCGCGCACTGGCTGACCTACATCCAGGAGCCCGTCGACGACCGCGGCGACGGCGTGGCGGCGGGCTGATGTCCAGGGTCCTGTCGGGCACCCAGCCCACTCACGAGTACCTGCACCTCGGCAACTACTTCGGGGCCCTGCGCCAGTACGTCACCCTGCAGGAGCGCTACGACGAGGCGCTCTACTTCATCGCCGACTACCACTCGATGACCACCCTGCGGGACGCGAAGGTGCGGCGCGAGTACACCCACAACGTCGCGCTCGACTATCTGGCTGCCGGCGTCGATCCCGAGCACTCGCTGGTCTTCCGACAGAGCGACGTTCCCGCGGTGTGCGAGCTCACCTGGCTGCTCTCGACCGTCACGCCCATGGGCATGCTCGAGCGCGCCCACGCCTACAAGGACAAGATCGCCAAGGGTCAGCCCGCCGATCACGGGCTCTTCGCCTACCCGGTCCTGATGGCGTCCGACATCCTGATCTACGACTCGGACGCGGTCCCGGTCGGCCAGGACCAGAAGCAGCATCTCGAGATGACCCGCGACATGGCCCAGCGCTTCAACCAGACCTACGACAGCGAGGCGCTGAAGCTCCCCGAGCCCTACATCCTCGAGGACGTGGCCGTCGTGCCGGGCACCGACGGCGGCAAGATGAGCAAGTCCACCGGCAACGTGATCCCGATGTTCGCCAGCCAGAAGCAGATCAAGAAGGCCGTCATGGGGATCGTGACCGACTCGACGCCGGTCGAGGATCCGAAGGACGTGACGGCGGTCGTCTTCCAGCTGTGGTCCCTCTTCGCGACGAAGGACGAGCGCGAGGACATGAAGCAGCGCGCCGCCGCCGGCGGCGTCGGCTACGGGGACGTCAAGAAGGACATCCTGAAGCGCCTGCTCGACTACTTCGGGCCCATGCGCGAGCGGCGCGAGGACTACCTGAAGCGACCCGACGACGTGGAGGACATCCTCCAGCGCGGAGCGGCCCGGGCCCGGACCATCGCCGAGCCCGTCCTGGCCCGCTGTCGCGAGGCGGCTGGCTTCCAGCCCTGAGCCGGGGCCGGGGTCGCCCGGGGGCTCGCAGCTTCCGCTAGCCATCTCAGGGGTTTTCCCCACAGTCTCAATCCGAAGGCCCCTTCTCCCGAAGAGCCCAGGGACCCCCTGGATCGGGAGAAGTCCATGTCGTTCCAACCGGATTCGTCGCGGCTTGCCTGGGTGCTGCTGCTCGCGCTGGGCCTGCTCGCTTCCTG